>JACMLV010000907.1 GCA_014379395.1 Burkholderiaceae bacterium | reverse complement strand
CGGTGGCGCCGGCTCGGCGGCCTTGGCCGGCGGCGCGGAAACCGCCGCTTCCTGCTGAAAGAACGGCATCACGGTGCAAGCGGACAAGCCGGTGCAGAGAGTTACAATGACGAAAGCGTTTTTCAAAGGAAGTTCCTGGACGGAAGGACGGAATGTTGATTTTACGCCCAACCACCAGGTCCGGCCCATCGAAAGTTCCCCATGCCCGAATTGCCCGAAGTTGAAGTCACCCGGCGCGGCGTCGCGCCCTATCTCGAAGGCCATGCGGTGCAAGCGGTGGTGATGCGGCGCGCCGGCCTGCGCTGGCCCTTCCCGCCCGACCTGGAGCGGCAACTGGTGGGCCGCACCATCGTCCAGACCGGACGGCGCGGCAAATACCTGCTGATCGGCTTCGAGCACGGCACCCTGATCATCCACCTCGGCATGTCGGGCCACCTGCGCGTGCTGGCGCCCGGCACGCCGGCGCAAAAGCACGACCACTTCGATCTGGAAGTGGACGGCGTTCAAGGCCGCCGCGTGCTGCGCATGACCGACCCGCGCCGCTTCGGCGCCGTGCTCTGGCACGACGCCGCGAGCGGCGCGCTGGGCAACCACATCCTGCTGCGCGGCCTCGGCGCCGAGCCGCTCGAAGGGCAGTTTTCCGGCCAGTTGCTGTACCGCCGGACGCGCACCCGCGGCGCCGCCATCAAGCAGGTGCTGCTGGCGGGCGACCTGGTGGTCGGGGTCGGCAACATCTACTGCTCCGAGAGCCTGTTCCGCGCCGGCATCAACCCGAAAACCCCGGCGCGGCGCATCGGGCCGGCGCGCTACGACAAGCTGGCGCAGGCGATCCGCGAGATCCTGGCCGCCGCCATCGTCCAGGGCGGCAGCACCCTGCGCGACTTTATCGGCGCCGACGGCCAATCGGGCTATTTCCAGCAGACATATTTCGTCTATGATCGTGCCGGTGTTCCCTGCCGCGTCTGCGGCGCCGCCGTGCGCCAGATCCGGCAGGGCCAGCGGTCCACTTTTTATTGCATTAATTGCCAACACTGAGCCAGCGCTGAGCGGTTCGGCAGACATTCGTCGGAGACATGATGGTCAGGGATTTCGAGCAATACAGCGCCTGGCGCACGAGCGTGGCCGGCGCCTTGCAAACCTATCGCGACTGGGTCGCCGGCGCCGATCTGGCCGACCGCGCCTGCGCCCAGCGCATGGAGCAATGCCTGCGCCGGCTGGCCGACGACAAGCTGTCGGTCGCCTTCGTGGCCGAATTCTCGCGCGGCAAATCGGAATTGATCAACGCGATCTTCTTCGCCGATTACGGCCAGCGCATGCTGCCCTCGGCGGCCGGGCGCACCACCATGTGCCCGACCGAGTTGCTGTACGACCCGGCGTGGCCGCCGTCGATCCGGCTGCTGCCGATCGAGACGCGGGCGCGCAACCTGTCGACCAGCGACTATCGCGACGAACCGTCCGCCTGGACCTCGCTGCCGCTCAACCTGGAGGCCGGCGAGGACATGCACGAGGCGCTCAAGCAGGTGAGCCTGACCAAGCGCGTCGCGCCCGAGCAGGCCGCGCTGTACGGCCTGTACGACGCCGACGACGCCGACGCCGCGCTGGCCCTGGGCGAGGACGGCCTGGTCGAAATCTCGCTGTGGCGCCACGCCATCATCAACTTTCCGCATCCGCTGCTCAAGCAGGGCCTGGTGATCCTCGACACGCCCGGCCTGAACGCCATCGGCACCGAGCCGGAACTGACGCTCAACCTGATCCCGAACGCGCACGCGGTGCTGTTCATCCTGGCCGCCGACACCGGCGTCACGCGCAGCGACATCGACGTCTGGCGCACCCACATCGGCGCCGGCGCCGGCCGCCTGGTGGTGCTCAACAAGATCGACAGCATGTGGGACGAGCTGCGTGGCGACGCCGAGGTGACGCTCGAGATCGAACGCCAGCAAGCCGACGCGGCCCTCATGCTCGGGCTGGCCACGCGCCAGGTGTTTCCCGTCTCGGCGCAAAAGGCGCTGGTGGCCAAGATCACCGGCGACGCCGCGCTGCTCGAAAAGAGCCGCCTGCCGGCGCTCGAGGCGGCGCTGTTCAACGAACTGATTCCGGCCAAAAAAGCCATCATCCGCAAGCAGCTGGCCGGCGACCTGGAGGCCATCGGCGCGGCCCAGCAAGCCTTGCTGGCGGCGCGCCACCGCGCCATCGTCGAGCAGTTGCACGAGCTGAAAAGCCTGCGCGGCAAGAATCAAAGCGTGGTCGCGCACATGATGCGCCGCATCGACGCCGAGAAGAAGGAGTTCGACGACAGCCTGTTCACCCTGCAGGGCACGCGCTCGGTGTTCACCCGCCTGTCGACCGCGCTGTACACCAGCCTGGGCATGGATATCGTGCGCGACGACATCGACCGGGTGCGCGCCGAGATGGCGCGCAGCCGCTTCTCGGCCGGGCTGCGCGACGCGGTGCGCCAGTACTTCGAGCGCATCAAGCACAACCTCGAAGTGTCGGCCGGCAAGACCGACGAGATCAGCGACATGATGCTCACCATGTACCGCAAATTCTCCAGCGAACACGGGCTGTCGGTCGCCCTGCCGATGCCGTTTTCGCTCGAGCGCTACCAAAACGAGATCGACGAGATCGAGGCCGTCTATCACAAGCAGTTCGGCACCGCGACGCTGCTCACCACCAGCCGCGTGGTGTTGATGGAAAAGTTCTTCGACTCGATCGCCTCGCGCGTCAAGCATTGCTTCAAGGAGGCCAACAGCGACGCCGAGGCCTGGCTGCGGGTCATCATGGCGCCGCTCGAGGCGCAGATCCGCCAGCACAAGGATCAGCTCAAGCACCGGCTCGCCTCGGTGCAGCGCATCCACGACGCGACCGACAGCCTGGAGCAGAAAATCGAGGCCTTCGACGCCAGCCTGGAAGAGCTCGAAGCGCACAAGGAGCGGCTGGCGCGGCTGGCCGGCGAGGTGCAGGCGGCGATCGACGCCGGGCCGGTTGGTGCCGAGGCGCAGGCGGCGTGAAGCGCGCGCAAAAGCCGGCGCTGGACGCGGACGGCCTGGAGTTGGGCGACCCGAGTTTTTCGCGCGCCGTGATCGACTGGCAACGGCGGCACGGGCGCCATCTGCTGCCGTGGCAAAACACGCGCGACGCCTACCTGATCTGGCTCTCCGAAATCATGCTGCAGCAAACCCAGGTGGCCGCCGTGCTGGCCTATTACGCGCGCTTCCTGGAACGCTTCCCGACCCTGGCCGCGCTGGCGGCGGCGCCGGTGGAGGACGTGATGGCGCAGTGGAGCGGCCTCGGCTACTACACCCGGGCCCGCAACCTGCACCGCTGCGCGCAGCGGGTGGTGGCAGAATACGGCGGCGTGTTCCCCGCCGACCCGCTGCTGTTGGCCGAATTGCCCGGCATCGGCCGCTCGACGGCGGCGGCGATCTCGGCGTTTTCCAGCGGCACCCGCGCCGCCATCCTGGATGGCAACGTCAAGCGCGTGTTCGCGCGCGTGTTCGGCGTCGACGCCTATCCGGGCGAGAAGAAAACCGAGCTGCAATTGTGGCGCCGCGCCGAGGCCCTGCTGCCCGCGCAAGGCATCGAATCGTATACCCAGGGCTTGATGGATCTGGGCGCGACCCTGTGCACCCGCGGCGCGCCCGATTGCGCGCGCTGCCCGCTGCAATCGCGCTGCGTGGCCTACGCCGACGACCGGGTGCGCGAGCTGCCGGTGCGCAAAGCCAAGAAGCCCAGCCCGGAAAAGCACGCCATCCTGCTCGTCATCATCGACCGCGGCCAGGTGCTGCTGGAACAACGGCCGGGAGCGGGCATCTGGGGCGGGCTGCTGTCGCTGCCCGAACTGGCCGGGCATGTATTGGCCGGTGGCGCTGACCCGGCGCCGCTCGATCCGGCCGCGTTGGCGCGGGCGGTCGGCAAATTCGGCGAGATCGAATCGCGCGAGTCGCTGCTGCCGCTCACGCACGTCTTCACCCACTACAAGCTGCATATCGCGCCGCTGCGCATCACGCTGGCGCGACGGCTCGACTTGGCCGGCGAGACGGGCCATGTGTGGTACGACGGCGCGAAAATCGCCGCCGCGCCGTTGCCGGCGCCGGTCAAGAAGCTGTTGCTGGAGTTATTTGGCGACGCCGCCGCGGCGCAGGCCAGGATGGCGTTTTAAGACGGCTAGTGGATGAATCTGCCCGCCGCGAACGAGAGGCTGGCGATGGTGACGGCGGTGGCAACGAACCACTTGATAATGGTCGCTTCCATCTTCCCACATTTGACGAAGCCAAACAGCAGAGTAGCCGCGCCCGGCAGGCGTCCGGGAGCGGCTCGGCGGGAAGATAAATGGTGTCAGGCGCGGCCAGGACGGCCGCGCGGCGGTGCGCTACAGCTCGTCGACCGAGAACAGCCGCTTGTGTTCGCGGATTGCGTAGCGATCGGTCATGCCGGCGATGTAGTCGGCGATCATGCGCGCCTGCGCGCCCTGCCCGCCGTCTTTGACCTGATAGTCGGGCGGCAGCAGGATCGGCTCGGCCATGAAGGCGTCGAACAATTCGCGCACGATGTTGCGCGCCTTGGCCGTCATCCGGTTGACCTGGTAGTGGCGGTACAGGTTCTCTTTCAGAAAGCGTTTCAGCTCGGCCGCCTCGGCCCGCATGCCGTCCGAAAAGCGGATCAGCGGCGCGCCGGCGCGCACCGCCGCGACGCTGTCGGGCCGGGCCGCCTCGATCAGGGTGCTCGAGGTGTCGATCACGTCGCTCACGAGCGCGCTGATCATGCGGCGCAAGGTTTCATAGATCGCGCGCCGGCCCGGCAAGCCGGGATAGACGCGCTCGACCTCGCGCCGGTGGCGCGCGAAGAAGTCGACCTGCTCCATCTGCGCCGCCGTGATCAGGCCGGAGCGCAGGCCGTCGTCGATGTCGTGGTTGTTGTAGGCGATTTCATCGGCCAGATTGGTCAGCTGCGCCTCCAGCGTCGGCTGGCTGCGCTCGATGAAGCGCAGGCCGAGCGCGCCGAGCTGTTTCGCGTTGTCCAGCGAGCAGTGCTTGAGGATGCCCTCGCGCGTCTCGAACATCAGGTTCAGGCCGTCGAACGCGCCGTAGTGCTGTTCCAGGCTGTCGACCACGCGCAGGCTCTGCAGGTTGTGTTCGAAGCCGCCGTGCTGCGCCATGCAGCCGTTGAGCGCGTCCTGGCCGGCGTGGCCGAACGGCGTGTGGCCCAGGTCGTGCGCCAGCGAGATGGCCTCGACCAGGTCTTCGTTCAGGCGCAGGCTGCGCGCCAGCGAGCGGCCGATCTGCGCCACTTCGAGGCTGTGCGTCAAGCGGGTGCGGAACAGGTCGCCCTCGTGGTTGAGGAAGACCTGGGTCTTGTATTCGAGCCGGCGGAAGGCCGACGAATGGATGATGCGGTCGCGGTCGCGCTGGAACTGGCTGCGCGTGGCCGGCGCCGGCTCCGCGAAACGCCGTCCCGGCCCCTGCTCCGAATGGGCCGCGTAGGGAGCCAGGCCGGGTTCGGCGCGCATGCTCGCCGCCTAGCCGACGCAGGCCGCCAGCGTGGCCAGCAGATGTTCCTGCGGCACGCTGCCGATGCTCGGGCTGCCGAGCGGCTTGAGCAGGATGAACTTGATCGCGCCGCCCTCGTTCTTCTTGTCCACCTCCATCAGCTCGAGCCAGCGGTCAAGGCCCAGGTCGGGCGCCTTGACCGGCAGGCCGGCGGCGGCCACCAGGGCCGTCACGCGCTCGACGCAAGCGCGCTCGATGTAGCCCATGCGGCAGGACAGCTCGGCCGCCATCACCATGCCGCAGCCGACCGCCTCGCCGTGCAGCCACTGGCCGTAGCCGAGACCGGCCTCGATGGCGTGGCCGAAGGTGTGGCCGAAATTCAGGATGGCGCGCAAGCCGCCTTCGCGCTCGTCCTGGCGCACCACCTCGGCCTTGATCTCGCACGAGCGCGCGATCGCGTGCGCCAGCGCGGCCGGGTCGCGCGCCATCAGCTTGCCGATGTTGGCCTCGATCCAGTCGAAGAAGACGGCGTCGATGATGGCGCCGTGCTTGATCACCTCGGCCAGGCCGGCCGACAGCTCGCGCGCCGGCAGCGTGTCGAGCGTGCCGGTGTCGGCGATCACCGCCTGCGGCTGGTAGAACGCGCCGATCATGTTCTTGCCCAGCGGATGGTTGATGCCGGTCTTGCCGCCGACCGAGGAGTCGACCTGGGCCAGCAGCGTGGTCGGCACCTGGATGAAGGGAACGCCGCGCATGTAGCTGGCGGCGGCGTAGCCGGTCAGGTCGCCGATCACGCCGCCGCCCAGCGCCACCAGGGTGGTCTTGCGGTCGCATTTGTTGGCCAGCAGCGCGTCGAAGATCTGCATCAGGCTGGCCCAGTTCTTGTATTCCTCGCCGTCCGGCAGGACGATCTCGATCACCTCCTTGCCGGCCGCGTCGAGCGGCGCGCGCAGCGCCGAGCGCGTCGCCGGATGGAGGCGCAACGCCGAGCGCCTGAAAAGCCGCCTTAGCTTGTGTCCCCGTCCGGCAAGGAGCTGCCGACTGGCGCACACCAGGAGGACGACGGCGGGGAGGCCTCGGGGGCGCAGCGCCGAGCGGCGACGGACGGCGGCTCACCGCCGAGCGTTCGAAGGATGGCGGCTCAGCGTCGAGCACAACCCCGGACGGCGCAGCGCGCTGAGCGAGCGGTCACGGCATCAGTCTGACCTCCAGCGACCTTCGCCCTCGCCGCTGAGCGTGAACGGCTCGAGCACGCCGTCGACCTCCAGCTGAGCCCGAGGCGCCAACGCGAGATGTCTTCGGCTTGAGTCGCTTCAGACGGAAAGGCCTGCCGCCGCTGCTCCGGGCTTCCCGCCTGCGCCTCGCGTCGCGAGCCCGACACGCCCGTTCGAAGGAGGCGAACGCCGGTGCGACCCAGTCGTTCAGCCAGGCCCCGTGGCCGCACCTTTGAGTCGCTCGAGCTCGTCGGGGTCGGTGATGGGCAAGCTCAGGAGGATGCGCCGCAGGTTGGGCAGCGCGCGCAGTCGCTCGAGCTGTCGGCTGCTCGGCGGCGCCTGGTGGTTGTGGAAGCTCACCACCCGCAGCGCGCCGAAGGCCTCGATGTCCAGCAGCGCCTCGGCCCAGGCGTCGACGATGGAGCGCCCCAGCGCGTTCTGCGAATACGACGTGCCCAGCGCCAGCGCCTCGAGCCGCCCCGCATAGGGCCGCAGCGCCGAAAGCGCGTCGCCCGAGAGCGCATTGTTCGACAGGCTGAGGTTCGCCACCCCTTCGAGCGCTGGCGCCAGCACCTTCAACTTCGCGTCGCCGAGGCGAAGGCCGTCGAGATGGAGCGTCCGGAACGCCCGCAGCGGGAGCGCCGCCACTGCGGCCAGCTGCGCTTCCCCGCGAAGGGACAGCACCCGCAGCGCCAGGCGGGGGTTGAGCGCTGCGAGGTGCGCGAAGCCGTCGATGAGCTTGCGGCCGCTGCAGCTTGCCTGCGTCACCAGGCCCTTCGCTCCGAGGGAGAAGGCGCCCAAGTAGGGCTTCGCTGGTCCCACCAGCGCGGTGCTGCGGCCCCGCAGGGTGCGTGTGCGGGCCTGCTGCGCGAGGTTCGGCGCAGAGAGCAGGGAGAGGTGAATGAACTCGCCGCGCACGTCGCCGCGCTCGAGCAGCGTGTCGGCCCACACCTCGAGCGCCTCCACGTCGTCGGGGTGCTCCCAGAAGGCCGCTGCGCCAGGAGGCGGGATGAACGACACACGGGCCACCGCGTCTACGCCTCGGGCAGAGACTTCCAGCGCCGGTGCATCCACACCCACTGCTCGGGAGTCTGCCGGATGGCGGCCTCGATCCCGGCGGTCAGCGTTGCAGTGAGCGCCACCACGTCGGCTTCGCCATCGTCGGTGTGGGGAGTCTCCACCGCCTGCATCCGGATGCGGTACCGGCCCTCGGGTGTGCGGACACAAAAGCCGAGCATCGCGGTCGCTCCGGTGCGCAGCGCGAGCTCCGCGGCGGCGCGCGGCGTCTTGGCGGGCCTGCCGAAGAAGGGCACCCAGACCGACTGCACCGAGGTGTCCTGATCGATCAGGAAGCCGAGAAGGTGGCCGCCCTTGAGCGCGCGCAACATCTCGCGAACCGCTCCGGGGCGCCCGCGCCAGATGGTGTGGAGCGATCCCTTCGCCCGCATCTCGTCCACCAGCGCCGTGGTGCGCGGATCCGAGGTCTCCTTACCCACCACCCAGGCGCCGTACCCCGCGCGGCCGACATGGCGTGCGAGCAACTCCCAGTTGCCCACGTGGCCGGTGACGAACACCACGCCCTTGCCCGGAGCGAGCGCCGCATCGAGCACCGCGCGATCTTCCGCAGGCCAGTCGACCCATCCCGCCGCGTCGAGCTGCGCGAAGTTTGCGAGCTCGAGGACCATCCGGCCCAGGTGGCCGAAGCAGCGTTGCATCAGGGCGGAGCGCTCGGCGTCGCTCGCCTCAGGGTACGCAATGGCGAGCGACTCGAGCGCCTTGCGCCGCTCACCGCGCAGGAGCCGTGACGCCAACGCTCCCAGCGCCTCGCCCAGCCGCGCTGCCACCGTGAGCGGCAGCAGCCGGACCAGCGCCAGCGCCACCTTCACCAAACCGAAGCGCAGCAGCCGCTTGAGCCGCTTGCCCGCGCGTGTCTCGCGCTGTGCCAGCAGTGGCTTTGCTTCGGCGGCCATCCCCCCGCTGATATCGCGGAGGGCGCCGCGGTGTCTCTGGCGCGCGAGCGCGCGGGACGAGGCTGTTTCCAGCTATGAGCACGTGTGTGAGAGCCCTCACCGCCCTGCTGTTCCTCGCTGCCTGCGGCGAAGGTCAAGCCGGCGGCCCCTGCAGCTATGCGGAGACGAGAGGAACCGTGGAAGTCACAGCGCTCGCGCCTTCGGGCGCGGGCTGCACCAACGCCTCCTACCGGTGGACCACCGGCGGCCCCTCGACCTTCCTCGCCTACGATGAGCTGCGCTTCGCGAACGCCTGCCTCGATAGCAAAAGGATCCGCGTGGGAACCGAGTTCAAGGTGCGCCGACGGGATCTCGTGCGCGGCACCTGCACGCCGTCGCTCCATACGCCGCTCGAGGCTCCCATCGAGGCGTGCCTCTGCCGGTAGTCGCGCGCGCGCGTTGGGCGGTCGCCGCGCCGTTGACGGTGTGCTCGACGGCGCGATCGACCACGCCGAGGGAGGCGCGGATCGACGCGTGTTCTGCGCGGCGGTGACGTGGTGCGCGGCGGTGACGTGGTGCGCGGCGGTGACGTGGTGCGCGTCGGTGACGTGGTGCGCGTCGGTGACGTGGTGCGCGGCGGTGACGTGGTGCGCGTAGGTGACGTGGTGCGCGTAGGTGACGTGGTGCGCGGCGGT
>JACMLV010000906.1 GCA_014379395.1 Burkholderiaceae bacterium | reverse complement strand
TTCGGCGCGCGCCACTTCCCGCGCCTCCCGCCGCCCCCCCCAACCCGAGCGGCCGCCACGGCGGCGGGATTCCCATTCCTGACAAAAAGCCGGCCTTTTATTATTTTTGGGAACGAAAAAACAGAAGTTGCCCTCCGGTTTCATTACTTATAAGAATGCAAATTTACTTGCCGCGCCGTGGCATGCAAATTGCTGAGTTCACTTCAAGCCGCTTCGGCCGCCGGTCGGCCCGACCTCTTAATCTCACGCATCGTCATGCCAAGCCTTACCGATCGCTGGCATTTCTGTTATCGAAGAATTCAAAAAAACGACTGCAATGGGCCACCCACAAGGCGCCCGCCACCAAGTCAGAAGGAACCGCGCCATGCGCAAATTCATTGCTTCGAACCTGTTGCTGTTGATGTTTCTAGTTGGCGCGGCCTCCGGATTTTTGGTCTGCAACACCGGCTGGTGGGGGCTGCACGCCGGCGAGCGCGATTTGAACCACCTCTATGAGACCAGCACGGAAAACCTGCTCAGCGTGTCCGCCATCGAAAGCAACGTGCTCGAGGCGCATGAGCTGTTTCTCGACATTTTGCGAAAGCAGCAACTGTCGGCCGCCGACGCCGCCGCGCTGGCGATCATCGACGCCGGCCTGGCGCGCCAGTTCGACACGCTGGAACACGCCGCCACGCTGGGCGCGCAATGGCGCCGGATCGGCGTCCAATACCAGGGCATGACCGCCAGCCGCGGCCGGGTGCTGGCGGCGCTGGGGCAGCATCCGGACAAGATCTTCCGGCTCTACTCCCAGGACACCCTGCCCCTGTTCAACCAGTTGCATCAATCGCTGCACCAGCTCGCGCCGGTCACGCTGCGCGCGATCCAGAAGGCGCACGCGGCGGCGGCCGAGATGAACCGCAACGTGCGCGCGGTGCTGCTCGGCCTGTCGACGCTGGCCAGCGTGTTTTTCTGCTTCATCGCCTGGCTGACCTACCGCCAGGCCAAGGAGGCGCGCAAGAAAAGCGCCCAGCTCGACCGCGAACACGCGATGTTCCACACGCTGTTCGACGGCACCAGCGACGGCATCATCCTGCTCAAGCAGGGCCGCATCATCGATTCGAACCGCGCCGCGACCAAGCTGTTCGCCCTGCGCGCCGGGGTCCGCTTCGCCGATCTCGACCTGGGCCAGATCCTGCCCCTGCACCAGCCCGGCGGCGGCGTCTCGGTCGAGGCGCTGCGCTCCCGCCTGCAAGAGGGCGCCGCCGACGACGGCCGCGCCCAGCGCTTCGAGTGGACCTTCTCCAAGCTCGACGGGCGCCAGTTCCCCGGCGAGGTCACCATCGCCACCGCCCGGCTGGGCCAGGACAGCATCGTCCAGCTGATGGTGCGCGACATCACCGAGCGCAAGCAGCTGGAAAACGACATGATGCTGGCCACCCTGGCGTTCGAAAACGCCCACGGCGGCATCACCATCACCGACGAGAACAATTGCATCCTGAGCGTGAACCGGGCCTTCTCGGACATCTCCGGCTACGCCCTGGACGAGGTGCGCGGCAAGAATCCGAGCCTGCTCGGCTCCGGCCGCCAGAGTCCGGCCTTCTACGACGAGATGTGGCGCGCGATCAACGAGCACGGCAAGTGGCAGGGCGAGCTGTGGAATCTGCGCAAGAACGGCGAGCTCTATTCCGAGTGGCTCAACATCAGCCGCGTGCTCAACGTGCACGGCAAGGTTTCCAACTACATCGGCGTGTTCAGCGACATCTCCGAGCGCAAGGCGGCCGAGGCGCGCCTGCAGCGCCAGACCTATTACGACGAGCTCACCGACCTGCCCAACCGCACCTTGCTCACCGAGCGCCTGGCGCAGTTGTTCGCCAACGCCAAGCTGCACCCGGACGAGCATTTCGGCATCATGTTCATCGACCTGGACCGTCTGAAGGTGATCAACGACAGCCTCGGGCGCGAAGCCGGCGACCAGTTGCTGCAAATGGTCGCGGCGCGCCTGTCGGGCTGCCTGCGCGAGACCGACACGCTGGCGCGCATGACGGGCGACGAATTCGCGATCCTGCTCGGCAAGACGGCCGGCCACGAGCGCGCCGGCGCCGCCGCCAACAAGATCCTGCGCATGTTCGACGAACCGTTCCTGCTGAACGGCGCGCAGATCCACGTGGCGCTGAGCATCGGCGTGAGCCGGTACCCGAGCGACGGCGCGGACGCCGAATCGCTGCTGCAAAACGCCGCCATGGCGATGTTCCGCGCCAAGACCGCCGGCGGCCTGTGCTACGCGCTCTACGACGAGGCGCTCGGCAACGCCGCCGGGCAGCGCCTGGCGCTCGAGACCGGCCTGCGCAAGGCGGTCGAGCGCAACGAGATGGAGTTGCATTACCAGCCGCAATACGACTGCCGCAGCGGCCAGTTGATGGGCTTCGAGGCGCTGCTGCGCTGGCGCCATCCAGAGCTGGGCCTGATCGGCCCCGGCCTGTTCCTCTCGGTGGCCGAGGAAACCGGCGCCATCATCCAGATCGGCGCCTGGATCCTCAAAACCGCCTGCGCCCAGGCCCAGGCCTGGCGCCGCGCCGGCGGCCCGCACGTGCTGATGGCGGTGAACCTGTCGGCGCGCCAGCTCGAGCATCCGGACATCGTCAAGCACGTGCTGTCGGCGCTGGCCGACAGCGGCCTGCCGCCCCATTGCCTGGAACTGGAGATCACCGAGAGCATGATGATCCACAAGATCGACGTCAGCCTGGCGGTGATGCACCAGCTCTCCGCGCTCGGGGTCGAGTTCTCGATCGACGACTTCGGCACCGGCTATTCGTCGCTGGCGTATCTGAAGAAAATGCCGATCAAGGCGCTCAAGATCGACCAGTCCTTCATCCGCGACATCGTCGGCAACCCCGACGGCGCGGCCATCGTGTCGGCCATCTACGCCATGTCGAGCACGCTCGGCCTGCGCGTGATCGCCGAGGGCATCGAAAACGCCGACCAGTTGGCGCACCTGCAGACCTACAAGGACGTGATCGGCCAGGGCTACCTGCTGGGCCGGCCGGTGCCGGCCACGGCGGCCGGTCTGCTGATCGAACAGGAAACCGGCAAGGCCGAGCGCCAGGGCACCGCCCTGGAGTTGGCTTAGGCGACGTTGGCTTGGGCGACGGCCCGGAACGTATCGCGCGCGCCACAAACACCCCGCCGGGGGCGCGCCGCATCCCGCGGCGCGCCCCCGCACTACTCATGACACTTTATTCGTGGCATCATTATTTATTCGAGCGTCCGGCCAATCCGGGCTGATCCGCAATGTCGCGGCAGCCGCGCCTCGCTCCTACGGAAAGGCCGTTTGGTGAACAAATCAGCATCGATTGAAACGAACCACGACAACCGGCTCGAATGGCGCCTGAAAATTTATAGCGCGCTGGCGTTCTTCGCCGCCCTGGCCGTGTGCGCGGCCTGCGCGGCGGCGGCCTGGCAAGCGGTGTTGCTGTACGAACAAAAAGAAGCCGAGACCATCGCCACCGCCCAAAGCTCGGTGCTGCAGGAACACTTGAACCGCTCGTTGTCGGCGACCTACGCGGTGGCCTCGGTGCTGCGCCACGGCAAGGGCCACATCCCCCATTTCGACACGCTGGCGCAGGAAATGCTCCAGTTGTACAGCGGCATCAGCAGCTTGCAGCTGGCCAAGGGCGGCGTGATCACCGAGGTGGTGCCGCTGGCCGGCAACGAGAAGGCGATCGGCCACAATCTGCTGCAAGACCCGGCCCGCAACCGCGAAGCCTTCCTCGCCATCGACACCCACAAGCTGACCCTGGCCGGCCCGTTCGAGCTGGTGCAGGGCGGCCTGGCCGTGATCGGCCGCCTGCCGGTGTTCCTGCCCGATCAATTCGGCGCCGACCAGTTCTGGGGCTTCACCACCGCCCTGATCCGCATTCCCGAGTTTCTGGCGATGAGCAACCTGCCGCGCCTGGCCGAGTCCGGCTACGACTACCAGCTGTCCTACCTGCATCCGACCAGCGGCAAGGCGGTGGTGTTCGCCAGCTCGGTGGCGAGCGCGCTGCGCCAGCCGGTGGTGCACGCGATCGACGTGCCCAACGGCAAATGGTTCCTCAGCATCGCGCCGCTGCACGGCTGGGTGCACCCGTCCCTGTTCGCCGCCGCCGCCATCGTCGCGCTGTTGATCGCGACCTTCGTCGCCTCGGTCACGCGCACCGTCTTGCAGCAGCCGATCCTGCTGCGGCGCGAGGTGGCCGCCCGCACCGACGAGCTGGCGCACACCAACCGCGGCCTCAAGCTCGAGATCGTCGAGCGCGAGCGCACCCAGCAGTCGGCGGCCCAGATCAGCCGCCTGCACAGCATGCTCAGCCACACCAACAGCCGCATCGCCCGCATCACCGACCGCCACAAGCTGCTGCAGGAGATTTGCCATGTGACGATGGAATACGGCGGCTTCCCGCTGGCCAAGATCGCCCTGCTCGACGCCGAGAACGACGCCCTGCACTGGGTCTCGAAGAGCGGCCAGCACGCGGTGCTGGCCGAATGCGAGGGCGAGCGCGGCTGCGCGCTGGCGGCCCAGAGCGTGGCCGGGCGGCACATGATCGTGTGCAGCCGGGTGCAAAGCGAGAGCGAGCCGACCTCGCCGATCTGCCGCCAGGCGCTGACGGCCGGCTTCTCGTCGCACGCGATGTTCCAGCTGAAGGCGGGCGAGCGCGTGGCCGGCATCTTCAGCCTGTACGCCTACGAGGCCAATTTCTTCGACGCCGAGCAGCTGCGCCTGCTCCAGGAGATGGCCGACGACATCTCCTTCGCGCTCGAGAACATCGAGCACGAGACGCGCCGCGTCAAGCACGAGCAAAGCCTGCAAAAGCTCTCGCGCGCGGTCGAGCAGACCGCCAACGCGGTCTTGATCACCGACCGCGACGGCGTCATCGAGTACATCAATCCGTGGTTCACCAAGATGACCGGCTACACGCCCGACGAGCTGGTCGGGCGCACGCCGCGCATGCTGAAATCGCACCTGACCTCGCGCGAGACCCACAAGGCGTTGTGGGACACGCTGTTGTCGGGCAAGGAATGGCACGGCAAGCTGCACAACATCAAGAAGAACGGCGAGCCGTACTGGTGTCTGGAAGCGATTTCGCCGCTCAAGAACGAGGCCGGCGACGTGACCCACTTCGTCGCCATCACCGAAGACAGCAGCGAGCGCCAGCAGAGCGCCGGCGCGTAAGTCGTCAATTGAATCGGCGGGCCCCGTTGCGGGCGCCCGCCGTACTACTACTCTTCTACTCCGCCCATACCAAGCGCCCATACCAAGCGCCCAGGCGAGGCGCCTAGGCGGGGCGCTCCATCACCACCTTCTGATACAGGCCGCCAAAGTACAGCTCTTTGCGCACGCTGGCGAACTTTGCCTCGGCCGGGAAGAAATCGGTCAGCTCGTGCTGCCACAAGTCTTCCGCGAACGGTTCGAGGCGCCGCAGCAGCGCCTGCATCGGCCGGCGCAGCGGGTTGCTTCGATTCGGCCGGTGATAGTCGACCAGCACGATCTTGCCGCCCGGCTTGAGTACCCGGTACGCCTCGGCCAGGGTGGCGCGGCGCACGTCGTCGGGCATCTCGTGCAGCAGGAAAAACAACAGCACCCGCTCATAGCTGGCGTCGGCGAAGCCGAGCGCGCTCGAATCGCGCTGGAACAGGGCCACGCGCTCGTCGGGCGGCAGCTTGGCGCGCAGGTTTTCCAGCTGCACCGGCAGCACGTCGACCACGTGCAGCGCGCCGTCGGAGGCGATCTGGCGCAGCAGGCGCGGCGTCAATTCGCCGTACACGCAGGCGATCTGCAGCGTCGCGCCGGCGGCGTCGGCGCCGATCTCGCCGAGGGCGGCGTCGCACAGCCGGGTGTAATTGCCGAACAAGATCAGGTTCACCAGCCACGGCCGCTCGAACACGCGCACCGCGTTGGGATGGACGTAGGCCCACCAGTAAACCTGCTCCAGATAGGCCGGAACGGCCGCTTGCAACGGGGCGGCGGCGGCCGGGGCGCGCGCCGATGCATATTCAGGAGGATGCGCGGGAAGATGCGTGGTCACGCACGAAGCCACGCGCGGCGCGGCCGGTCCGGCCGGCATCGCGGACGCCTCGCCGCCGAGGGAGTCGAGCCGGGTCGCGTTATTCTTCATCCGGATCCCGATATTCTTTAGGCAGCAGGTGGGCGATGCCCTTGTGGCAGTCGATGCAGGTCTTGCCTTCGAGCTTGGCCCGGGCGTGTTCCTTCTGCGCCTTCGGCTTTTGCTTGGAGGCCATCATGGTGTCTAAGTTGTGGCAGTTGCGGCATTCGGCCGAGCCGTTCGCCTTCATCCGGTCCCACTCGTGGGTGGCCATCTCCATGCGCTTGGCCTCGAACTTCTCCTTGGTGTCGATGGTGCCCACCAGCGTGCCCCACACCTCCATGCTGGCCTTCGCCTTGCGCACCATCTTCTGCGTGAAGTCCTTCGGCACGTGGCAGTCCGAGCACGCCGCGCGCACGCCGCTGCGGTTGCTGTAGTGGATGGTTTGCTTGTATTCCTGATACACGGTGTCGTGCATCTCATGGCAGCCGATGCAAAATTCGAGCGTGTTGGTGCGATCCAACGCGGTGTGGAAGCCACCCCAGAAAATAATTCCGGAAAAAAAGCCGACGACTAGCAGCGTGAGCAAGGAATACTTGGCGCTGGGCTTTCTCAAAAAAACCCATATCTTGCACAAGGCATTTTTTTGTTCTGTATTGTTATTCATGATATTTCCCGCCTTGATGAATCATTTTTGAAAAGCCGGCGACTGAAACCCGGCCCGTCGATCGATCCGGCGGGCGCGCGTTTCAAACCGCATCCAAAAGAAATATTGGATTAATTGCAATATTTTAATCAAAAGAACCCGGAGAAACATGCCCGCGCCAACCGCCGCCGGCATGTCCACCGGTCCGTCTTGCCAACCTCGTCCTTTATTTCCGGACGCTTTCACCAAGCCGCCGGGAAACGGGCTGTCGCGCCCGCTCCTCGGCGGCCATCACCACCGACTACCGATCAGAACTTGTGGACATAGGAAACGCCGACCACGGTCACGTTCTGCGATTGCAGCATGCTGACGGTGGTGTTGTCGGCATACGCGAAAGGCACGCCGTTGTTTTCCCATTGCCACTCGTTGAGCTTGGCGCGCTGATGGATCAGATCGACCCGGACGGCCGACTTCTTGTCGATCGCGTACTTGCCGTACACGCGCAGATTGACCTGGCGGAAGGCCAGGTCCGGCAGGCCGATCGCCGCCTGGGCCACGTTGACGGCGCTCGGGGCGACCGACGTCAAGGGACCGGGCAGCGTGCCGCTGGTGGTCGAGGTGGCCGCCAGCCCGTACTTGTTCACATCGCGCAGGTAGGTCACGTTGCCGCCCACCTCGAACAGGCCCGAAGCGAGCAGGCCGACAAAGCCCAGGCTGGCGCCATCGTTCTTGTCGTTGATGTCGGCCATGTAGCCGCTGCTGTGGTTGATGCGCTGGGTCTGGTCGCCGCGCGAGGCGTAGGCGGTCAGCTTCCAGGCCTCGGTCAGCGCCAGCGCGGCGTCGACGCTGTACAGGCGCGAGTCGGTGCCGCGCCAGCCCTTGCCGCCGGCGACGGGATTGGAGGTCGCCAGGTTGGTTTCCTTGCTGTCCTCGGCGATGAACTGCAGGCTCAGGCGGTCGGTCGGATTCCAGTCGGCCGACAACTTGACCTTCTCGCGCTTGGAGTCGGTCATGAACATCGGAAACGCGGCGCCCGCCGTCAGGCCGATGATGCTGGTGCCCGGAATCTGCTGTCCGTAGCAGGCCAGGCCGCCGCAATACAGGTTGATCAGGGCGCGGTTGGCGGCCTGGGCGGCGGCGTTCGCGCCGAGGGTGGCGACGTTGCTCGGATCGAGCAGGCTGAGCGAAGTCCAGTCCGAGCCCGAGCGGCGGCTGTTGGTGTAGCTGATGCCGCCGTTGATGGTTTCCGACATGCTGCTGCGCAACTCGGCGCGCCAGCCGTTCTCGGTGTTCTTGCCGCGCAGCGCGACCAGGCCGCCGACGTTCTCCTCCGACAGCGTCTCCGGCACTTCGCGCTTGATCGAGTTGTGGTCCAGTCCGAGCGTGGCGCGCAGGTTGGCCGGCAGGCGGTAGCTGGCCTCGAGCTTGCTGCTGATGCGGGTCGACTCGGTGCCGCTGTTGAACCAGGTGTAGGCCCTCCACGCGTTGTAGAGCTCGCGCGGCGTCTTGTCGGCCTTGTGGTCGTAGCGCGCGTCGGCGATGACGGACAGCTTGTCGATCGGGTTGGCGCTGAAGCCGACCTGGGCCAGCGTGTTGTCGACCCGCGCGTCCAGGCTGTCGACGCCGGCCGGGCCGTCGAACAGGCCGGCGCCGGCGAAGCTGTCGTTTTGCGTGGCGCGCGCATACGACAGTTTGAAGTTGGCGCGCGCCTTCGGCGTGAAGGTGTAATTGCCGTTCACATACAACTGGTGCGCCTGGTTATCCGGCGGCAACGCCATCGGCGTGCGCATCACGTCGGCCAGCGAGGTGCCGCCGGCCACCGCCGGCGCGCCCGTCACGCCGGTGGCGTCGGCCCGGTTGAAGCGGTTTTCCACGCCAGGGGTCAGGCTGCCGTGGGCGTTGTTGTAGAACGAGCCGTAATAGCCGCCGGTCAAGAGCAGCTTGTCGGTGTGGAAGTTGAGCTTGGCGTCGATCTGCTTGGTGACCGAGTCGATCGGCTCGGGCATCAGCAGCACGGCGGCGGTGACGCCGCCGCCGGCGCAGATCAAAGCCTCGCAGGCGTAGCCGCGGCCCCAGATGCGCGCGCCGCTCTTCTCCTCGCTCTTGAAGTTGGCCTCGAACTGCAAGGACGGCGAGATCCATTTCTCGAAACCGAGGCCGGTGGCGCTGCGCTTGGTGTGCAGATTGACGTCGTTGCCGGTGCCCGGCACCGCCAGGTAGGTCACGCCCGGCGTGGTGGTGCCGGCGCCGCTCATGCCGGTGTTGATGGTGCGCAGATAGTTGCGGTCGAGCTCGGAGTAGTCGATCGAATACTTCCAGGCGCCCTGCTTCTCGCGCGAGAACCCGAGTTCGCGCGAGCTCAGGCCGAGGTTGCTGCCCTTGGCGCGGGTCCAGGTGCCGCTGGCGTCGTCGCGGCTGACGTAGTCGAAGTCGAGCAGGCCGTACACGTCGGCGTTGCGCATGCCGTTGTACTGGCCGAAGATGGCGCGGCTCTTGCTGTCGCCGCTGGCGCTGGCCAGGCCGACGCTGATCGAGCTCTCAGGCTTGATCAGTTGGGCGACCTCGTCCTCCGCGTGGGCGGCGTTGAACACCGACAGCACCGCCAAGGCGATCGCGGTCCGGCTGAGGGCAGCATGTTGTTTAGTGGTTTTCATAATCTGCCCTTTCTCAGCGGAACATAAATTGCGGCGTTGGCTTGCTGTTGGTCGTGCTCGGGTTATTGCCCCCGTGAACCTGGGTGTGGCAATTATTGCAAGAGCGCGCCTGGGTCAGGTTGGTGGTCGACTTGCCGATCGCGACCGCGTTGCCCGGCGCCGCGGAGATGACGCCGGCGTTGTTGACCACTTGCGCGCCGCGCAGTTGCGGGATGAAGCCGCCGTGCGGGGTGTGGCACTGCTGGCACAGGAACGGTGGACGCGCCTTGAGCATGTTTTCGGCGGTGGTGCCGTGCGGGTTGTGGCAGATCGAGCAATCCTCGCTGACCGGCTGGTGGTTGTGCACGAACGGGCCGCGTTTTTCCATGTGGCAGGTGTAGCAGGTGGCGTTGATGCTGTCGCGCTTCATCAGCTTCGGACCGGTCGAGCCGTGCCCGTTGTGGCAGTCGGAGCAGGTCATCTTCCCTTCGGGGATCGGATGATGGGATGGACGGTTGACCTGGGCGCGCTGTTCCTTGTGGCAGGCGTAGCACACCTCCGGCTGGGTCTTCTTGTCGCGCACCTTGTCGTGCGCGGTGTGGATCTGGTGGCAGTTGGTGCAGGCCACGTCGCGCGCCTCATGCATGCTGCCGGCCCAGTGCGAGCGCTTGGCGTCCTTCTCGTGGCAACTCAGGCAGGCGGCGTTGCGCTGCGCGACCGGGGTGTTGGCCTTCTTGGTGAACATGCGCTCCGGAGCGGGACGCTGCTTGCCGGACGGATTGTTGGCGTGCGAATCGCTGGCGCCATGGCAATCGGTGCAAGTCGGGGTGCGGCCGTCGGCGACGGTGCCGTGGCGGGTCTTGCCGATCGCCAGGACGGCCGGACTGTCGCTCTCATCGTGGCAGCGCGTGCATTTGGCGTCGCCCTTGAGGACGATGTCCTTGGCCTCCTCCGCCGCGAATGCCGGCGCGGCGCCGGCGAAGCCTGCCACGCAGGCCAGGACTGTGATGATGTGCTTCAATAATCTCATTATTTTTCTCCCCGTTGCTACTTCAATCCAAGGCGGCCCCGTAGGCCGCCAAGTGATAGTGTTCTCCGCTTACTGCGCCAGGATCCATTGAATGACGTTCCTGACCTCGTTCATGTCCTTGGTCTTGATGATCTTGTGATCCTCCTCGTGGCCGTCCGGGAACTTGGCCTTTTCGCCGGTGGTGATGTGGGTGATCAGGCGCTGCTCGGCGTTGGCCTTGCCCTTGTATTTGGCGGCCACCTCCTTGTACGGCGGACCGTCCTTCTTCTTTTCGATCGAATGGCATTTGAAGCAGCCGTTCTGGCGCACCATCGCCTCGGCCGCGGCGGCGTCGAGGGCCAGGGCCGACGACGAGGCGCCCAGGCCGGCGACGGCCATGGTCAGCGCCGCCAACACTTTGCGGGTAGGGATTTTAGGGGTCATGTTTTTCTCACTTACAAATAATCTACGATTTGATCTGGAAGGTTTTTCCTGACCGGTTAAAACGAGCAAGAAATGTGCCAAAAAGGCTTGATACAGCTCAAACAATTTCGATGAAACCTTGATAAAAATTAAACTTTCGGTATTCAATTATTGCGTAGTTTTTGGTATGGAGGGTGGAATCACCGGGTAATTTCGTACTTGACGGCAAGCTTTTTTGAGCTTGTATGGTTGGCGAGCAACACTCACCGGATCGCGAAAATGAGAATGCGGCGACGGGGGGGGGATTTGAAGGGGGCCCGGCGGGCACGGTGGCGGGTTCGGTGCAGACGCAGGAGGCGACCGGGGTCTGGCTGGTCGGCATGCGCTACAAGATCATGGATGCCACCACGACCGAGCAGGTTGCCCAGGGGTATTCCGAGGAGAAGATGGAAGTGGGCGCTACAAGCACCTCAGTGATGGGCGTATCCGAAGGCGCCAAAGGCGGCGTGGGACTCGATACGATGGTGCAGCGCCTGGTGCAGAAGGCGGTCTGGGAAATCGATTCCAAGTACAAGTAGCCAGCTACGCCTCCGCGGTAGCCAGGCAACAGACCCAGCGTACGGTCCGGGAGGGC
>JACMLV010000905.1 GCA_014379395.1 Burkholderiaceae bacterium | reverse complement strand
GGTGCGCGTCATCATGCCGACGATCATGCCGCTGATGGCGCCCACCGCCAGCGCGTGGAAGGCGCCGCTGGCCGTCGCCAAGCCGAGCGCGGCCGCCGCCAGCAGCAGCAGGCCGACGCCGATCCAGCCATACGACAGGTGCAAGATCCACAGCAGCGGGTGTTTCACGGTCGATTGCGGCTGCCAGCCAATCAGGCGCGCGAGATGGGCGGCGCCGGCCAGAGCCGCCAGCAGCGCGGTGAGCGGCGCCCAGGCGCCGAACAACCAGCACAGCCCGGCCAGGACCAGCAGCGCCAGCGCGCTCCAGTCCAGTTTGCGGTTCACGCGCGGCGCGCTGCCGGCGCCGTTGCGGGTGAACATCGGCATGACGCGCCCGCCGATGATGGTGACGATGACGACGACGATCAGCAGCGCGGCCTGGATCAGCGTGGTTTGCGCCAGGGCGACGTAGCCCAGGCCGGCGGCGTGGAACAGGCCGTTGAGGACGGTGAGCAGCAGCAGCAGGCCGACCGCGAACATGTTCTTGTAGTTTTTCGCCTTCTTCAGCACCTTGAAGAACGACCACGCCGCGCACGGCAGGAACAGGATGTCGACCAGGGCCGCGAGCGGCGCCGGGGCGCACAGCATGGCCAGGCGCCCGGCCAGCCACAGCGCGCAAAACGCGGCCAGGGTGGCGCCGTGCGGCGTCCACAGCCCGGTCCAGTTGCGCCCGGCGGTGAACAGGAAGGCCACCACCACCGCCAGCACGAAGCCGAAAATCATTTCGTGCATGTGCCAACCGAGGTTCACTTGCGGCAGCGCCGGCAGCGCGCCGTTGTAGCCGAGCAGCCAAAGTGGTATCGCAATTGCCGCGAAAGCGGCCGCGAGCAAGTAAAATGGACGGAAAGCAAGACGCCACAAGGGCTGTCGGTCGAACGTTCCGGCGGCTTTTTCAGGTTCTTCAGGTTGAATGAGCATTTTGCTGTATGCTTTCGCTAAACTAAGATTCATTTAATATACTTCTTTGTGCCATCTTACACCGAATAAATTTTTTTGCCAGCTTTTTGCTGGCGCGACTGGAACCGAGCGATGCGACTGACCTCCTATACCGACTATACCTTGCGCACGCTGATGTATCTGGGCGTCAACCGGGACCGGCTGGTGACGATCCAGGACATCGCCGATCTGCACTCGATTTCGAAGAACCACCTGATGAAGGTGGTCTATCAGCTGGGCTTGTCGGGCATCGTCGAGACGGTGCGCGGACGCAACGGCGGGCTGCGCCTGAAACGCGAGCCGGAAGAGATCAACATCGGCGCCCTGGTGCGCGAGACGGAGACCGATTTCTTCATGGCCGAGTGCTTCGACCGCGACAACAACCAGTGCTCGCTGACCTCGGCGTGCAAGTTGAAGCGCGTGCTGACGCAGGCCACCAGCGCCTATCTGGCCGTGCTCGACAACGTGACGCTGGCCGGGCTGCTGATGCCGCCCGCCGCGCCCGGTTGCGCGACGGAGACCGGCAAACCGGACGCCGGCCGCACCGTCGAGTTGCACCGCAAGACCAAGGAGAAGGCGTGATGGCTAGCTTTCTCGACGCCGACGCCCGCGCCCGCCTGGTCGGCCTGTTCGACGCCGGCAGCTTCGAGGAATTCCTGCCCGACGTCGTCAGCCCGCATCTGGCGCAATTGAACGCCCCGGCCGCGCCCGGCGACGGCGTCGTCGTCCAGACCTGCGTCTCAGCTGCCGCCGGCACCTGCGACATCCAACTTTGAAACGGAGACCAT
>JACMLV010000904.1 GCA_014379395.1 Burkholderiaceae bacterium | reverse complement strand
GGTCGGCGCGTCCTCACCGCTCGGCAGGCCGCCCGCCAAGGCGGCGGCGCGCTCGGTGAGCAGCTCGGTCTCGGCGACGTCGATCATTTCGGCCGGGGTGGAAAACAGCGGGCGCACCGGCTGGTCGATGGCGCCCTCGGCCAGCTGCGCCAGGTCGTCGTGCGCCAGCAGCCAGCGCTTGATGTCGGTGGTCGACAGGCCGGACTGGCCCAGGTGCACGCGCTGGCGCTCGATCTGGTTGAGCGCGCGCGAGAACATGCCCTGCATGTTGAGCAGCGTGCTTTGCGCGCGGCCGATCGCCTGCGCCGCCTTGTGGGTGGCGCCGTCGGCGTTCTCGTCGGCCGTGATGGCGAGGATGATCTGCGAGCCCTTTTCGACCCAGTCGCAGGCCATGTTCCATTTCGCCTGCGCCGTGCGCAGCCGGAACTCGGAGCCGGAGGCGATGGCGTCGGCGAATTCCTCGGTCAATTCATTGAGGCGCCCGAGCAGATGCTGGAGCTGCTCGACCGAGACGCCGCCCATGGCCTGCGCGCCGGCCACCTGCGACAGCAGGAAGCCCATCTCGGCCTCGTCCTCGGACTGGCCCAGGCTGAGCAGGGCGTCGATCGCCGAGAGCACGTTGCGCGCCATCGGCGTGACGCGGTAGACGGCCTGCTGCGCGTCCCAGGCCAGCAGCTGGTTGCCGCGCAGGCGCATCAGGACCGTTTCCAGGCTCTCGGGCAGCAGGTAGGCCAGCTTCTGGTTGATGTCGGGGCGGGTGAAGGCCGGGGTGTCGGTGTCGGCGGCCAGCTCGCGCAGCACCAGCAGGCGCACCAGCACGCCGTCGAAGCCGCCGTGGAACAGCGCCGTGAACACTTGCAACAGGGGCTGGGCGCGCTTGAGATGAAACACCTGCTCGATTTCGTCGGCCGACACGTTGGGCTGGAAATGCGCTTGCAGCGTGTCGTAGTTCGCCTGTTCGGCCAGGTGGGGGTCCGCAGCCAAAGCTGCGCTTGCCGTTATGTCCATCATCTTCTGTCAGTGCCATTCTGGCGCGGGGCGCCTGCGCGGGGGCGTCAGTATAGCAGTTCCGTCAAGCAAGCCGAAACGCCCCGGCGGCGTCCATAAACCGTGCCCACCCGAGGGTGGCGCCTATTTGTGGCTGATTTTTTCCAGCGTCTGCTCGACGAAGTCGCCGTCGTTGTCGGCGAAGCGCACCCGCACCGGATACCAGTTCAGCGTCGGCGCGAGCCACAGATCGACTTGCTGGCCCTGGGCGTCCGGCGGCGGCGCCTTGACCAGGTGCAGCGCGCTGACCTCGCCCTGCCCGGTCGCCACGTTTTCCGTGTTGACCACCTTGAAGCTCCACGGCTCGGCGTCGCGCCGTCCGGCCACGAACAGCACCCATTCGGAACCGGGCTTGAACTTGCCCGGATTGGCGCGCGCGATCGCCAGCAATTGCCACACCGCGCTGATGCGGTCCTGCTCGCCGCCCTTGAGGGGATAGCTTTCGTCCGAGGCGCTGAAGACGATGGTCTTGCTGTCGCGCTCGAAGGTGGTGGTGGCGGCCTCCTTGCGCAGGCGCTTCTCGTAGAAGCGGGCCGGCGCCAGGCCGTAGGCGTCGACCGCGCCCTCGCTCTTGTGCTCGATGATCTTGCCGAACAGCGGCACCCGGGTGTCGGAGACGATCGTGTATTGGTCGCCGTCGAGGCGCCAGCTGGTAAGCGACTCGCCCTTCAAGGCCAGGCCGCGCTGGCGCGCCTGCACGCTGTAGCCGATCTCGGCCGAGGGCGGC
>JACMLV010000903.1 GCA_014379395.1 Burkholderiaceae bacterium | reverse complement strand
GCGCGGCGCCGCGGCGGCCGCGCCATCGCCATGCACCTTGAAAAAGCCGACCGCCTGTTGCAGATGCTGGGCCTGGCCGCTCATCTCCTCGGCGGTGGCGGCCAGCTCTTCCGAGGCGGACGCGTTCTGCTGGGTGATCTGGTTGAGCTGGCTCATCGCCAGGTTGATCTGGCCGACGCCGGCCGACTGCTCCTCGCTGGCGGCGGCGATCTCCTGCACCAGGTCGGAGGTCTTGTTAATCGCCGGCACGATCTGGTCGAGCAGGTGGCCGGCGCGCTCGGCCAGCTGCACGCTGTTGGCGGCGACCTCGCCGATTTCCTGCGCCGCCACCTGGCTGCGCTCGGCCAGCTTGCGCACCTCGGCGGCGACCACCGCGAAGCCCTTGCCGTGCTCGCCGGCCCGGGCCGCCTCGATGGCCGCGTTCAGCGCCAGCAGGTTGGTCTGGTAGGCGATGTCGTCGATGATGCCGATCTTGGCGGCGATGCTCTTCATGGCCTTTGTGGTCTCGCCGACGGCCGAGCCGCCCTCGGTGGCGTCGCGCGCGGCCTTGCTGGCCATGCCGTCGGTGACCTTGGCATTCTCGGTGGTCTGGGTGATCGAGGCCGAGGCCTGCTCCAGCGTGGCCGAGGTCTCCTCGACGCTGGCGGCCTGTTCGCTGGTGGCCTGGCTCATGCTCTGGGCCGTCGCGCTGACCTCCTCCGAGGCCGAGGACAGGCCGTCGGCGGCGGCGCGCACCTCGCCGATGACGCCGTTCAGGCGCGCCACCATGTTTTGCATCGCCAGCAGCAGCTGGCCGGTCTCGTCGCGCGCGTCGGACTCGATCGCCACCGTCAGGTCGCCCTCGGCGAGGCGATTCGACACCGCCACGGCCTGGGCCAGCGGACGCGTGACGCTGCGCGTGACCAGCCAGGCGATCAGCACCGCCAGCAGCAGCGCGGCGGCGCCGAGCGCGAACATCAGCTCGCGCGCCTCTTCATAGGCCTGGCCGGACTGCTTGCCGGTCTCCTCCATCAAGCCGCTCTGGAAGTCGATCATGGCGCGCACCGCCGCCATGTATTTTTCCTGCTTGGGCTGCATGTCGGCGATCATGTGGACGGCGGCCTCGTCGCGCTTGCCGGCCTCCACCAGCGCCAGCATGTGCCTGAACGACACCGTGAAGACGGCGCGCACCTCGGCCATCTCCTTGAGCAGCTTCTTGCCGTCGTCGCTCTTGACGGTCTTCTCGAGCTTGTCGATGCTCTCGGTGACGACCTTGCTGGCCGCCTTGAGGTTGGCCTGGGCCGCCTTGACCTGGGCCTCGTCCTTGAAAATGACCATGTTGCGCAACGACAGGATGCCCAGGTTGAGGCCGTCGATGATGTCGTTCGCCACCACCGTCTTCGGGTAGCGGTCCTTGACCAGGCTGTCGACGTTGGCGTTCAGCGTTTCGAGGCGCTTGATGCCGACGAACATGATCGCAATCATCAGGGCGCCGACCACGGCGAACCCCAATCCCAGCCGCAGACCGATCTTCATATGCTTGAACATCTT
>JACMLV010000902.1 GCA_014379395.1 Burkholderiaceae bacterium | reverse complement strand
GCTGCGGCTCCTGCGGCAGCGACGACAAGCCCGCCGCCGCGGCGCCGGCGGCCGAATCCGACCCCAAGCGCGTCATCAAGCTGCACGCGCGCCAATAAGCCCGGCGGCGCACCAGCGCCGTCGCCCGGCCCGACACCATTCCCTTTTCATCGCCCCAGTGTGTATCCCCTGCCAGCGCTGCGGATATCTGCGCCGCCCGGCCGCCATACGGTAAAATGCCCGGCTGATCGATTCAATAACATTTTCCCCTATTCGTATGGCCAGACTACTCGCTATCGACGGCCTGAATATCGTGCGGCGGGTCTATGAAGCCAGCCCCGAGCCCGATTCGGCCGAAAAGGCCGAGATCGCGCTGCGCCATGCGCTGTCCTCGTTTCGCAAGCTGATCAACGGCCACGCGCCCAGCCACGTGCTGGCCGCCTTCGATTTCGGCGGCCCGACCTGGCGCCACGCGCTGTATGCCGGCTACCGCGCCGGCCGCGCGCCGATGCCCGAGCCGCTGCGCGCCGGCTTGCCCGGCTTTTACGAGAAGCTGGCCGGCTTCGGCCTGACGGTGGTGCGGATCGCGGAAGTGGAGGCCGACGACGTGATCGGCACCGGCGTCATGCGCTGGCTGGCCGAGGGCCGCGGCGAGGCGGTGGTGGCCAGCACCGACAAGGATTTGCACGGCCTGATCGCGCATGGCGCCTTGCTGTGGGATCACTTCAAGGGCGAATGGCACGACGCGGCCTGGGTCGAGCGCAAGTTCGGCGTGCCGCCCGAGCTGTTGCCGGATCTGCTGGCGCTCATCGGCGACGCCACCGACAGCATTCCGGGCGTGTCCAAGGTCGGCCAGAAGACCGGCGCCAAGCTGCTGTGCGCATATGGCGGCCTGGACGCGGTGATGGCCGGCGCCGGCATTTTGAAAGGGCCGCTGGGCGAGCGGCTGCGCAAGGAGCGCGATATGCTGTATCTTTCGAGGCAATTAGTACAACTAAAAACGGATGTGCGCCTGGGCGTGACCTGGAACATGCTGGCCTGGGACGCCGGCTGAGCCGTATGGCGAGCCGAACGGCGAGCCGCACGGCGAGCGCATCACCTCATTCAACGACAAGGGTTTTGACGATGTTAAAGGCAGTCATCATAGATAACAGCGCCGTGGCGCGCGGATTGTTGGCCTCGGTTTTGACCAACGGCTCGTACGACGTCTGCGGCCAGGCCAACACCGGCTCGCAGGGGCGCGCGCTGCTGGTCAAGTTTCGCCCGCACTTCGTGTGCATCGCGCGCGAGCAGATGGAGGATGACGCCGCCCTGGTGCGCGACATCCGCACGGACTTCCCCAAGACTCTGATCTTCATGGTCTCGGGCGGGATCGACGCGCCAACCCTGCAGAATGCGTTGGCGGGCGGCGTGAGCGGTTTCATCGTCAAGCCGTTCAACGCCGACACCGTGCTCAAGACGATCCGCAACACGGTCATCGCGATGGTCAAGAAGCAGCGCGCGGCGCTGGCCGGCTCCGACGCCGAGGTCGAGGCCGC
>JACMLV010000901.1 GCA_014379395.1 Burkholderiaceae bacterium | reverse complement strand
GCGCGCGCGACGCCCGCAGCGGCCAGTGGGAGGTGCGCTCCGGCTTGGCGGCGGGCGACCCGGTGCTGCGCAGCGCCAATCCCGCTTTTCAGGACGGGCAGAAGGTCGAGCTGAGCAAGCCAGCATCGACCAACCCGGCCACCGCGGCCGCGGCGACGGGGAAATAAGATGTTCCTGTCCGACTTCAGCATCAAGCGCCCGATCGCCACCATCGTGCTGATCGTGGCGATGATGTGCCTCGGCCTGCTGGCGCTGAAAAAACTGCGCGTCAACCAGAGCCCGGACGTCGAGGTGCCTTTCATCGTCGTCAACATCCCGTATCCGGGCGCCTCGCCCGAGACGGTCGAGCGCGAGGTGATCAACCGGATCGAAAAGTCCCTGCAAAGCATCACCGGCGTGACCGAGATCACCAGCAGCGCCAGCGAGAGCGCGGCCAGGATCTTCATCAAGTTCAGTTTTAAAAAGAATCTGATCGAGGCCTCCGACGAGATCCGCAACGCCATCGGCGCGGTGCGCTACAAGCTGCCGACCGAGATGCGCGAGCCGACCTTGCTGCGCATCGATCCGGCCGCCCAGCCCGTGATGCAGCTGGCGCTGTCGTCGTCGAGCCAGAGCCACGCCGAGATTTCGCGCCTGGCCGAGGACGAGCTGGCCGAGCGCCTGCGCGCGGTCGACGGCGTGGCGCAGGTCAACGTGAGCGGCGCGCTCAAGCGCGAGCTGAGCGTGCTGCTGCGCGCGGCCAAGCTGCGCGAATACAACGTCTCGGTGGCCGAGGTGGCGCAGGCGCTGCGCAACCAGAACACCAACGCGCCGGTGGGCAAGCTGCGCGGCGCGCTCGACGAGCAGAGCATCCGCCTGGTCGGGCGCATCGAGACGCCGGCCGAGTTCGAGCAGGTGGTGATCAAGCGCCGCGGCGAGGAGATCGTGCGCCTGGCGCAGGTGGCCAGCGTGGAGGACGGCTTCGCCGACCTGGACAGCCTGAGCGTGCGCAGCGGCAAACCCAACGTCGGCCTGTCGATCACCCGCGCGCGCGAGGCCAGCACCGTCAGCGTGGCGCGCAAGGTCGCGCAGATCGTCAAGGAGATCGCTTTGACGCTGCCGCCGGGCACCACGCTGGAGGTGACGCGCGACGGCGGCGACGACGCCCAGCGTAGCCTGGACAACGTGATCGAGTCGCTGCTGTTCGGCGCCGCGCTGACCATTTTCGTGGTGTACGCCTTCCTCAACTCGTGGCGCTCGACGTTGATCACCGCGCTCAGCCTGCCGACCTCGGTGATCGCCGCCTTCATCGCGGTCTGGCTGTGCGGCTTTACGCTCAATTTCATGACGCTGCTCGGGCTGTCCCTGGCGATCGGCGTGCTGATCGACGACGCCATCGTGGTGCGCGAGAACATCGTGCGCCACATGCAGCTGGGCTCGGATCGCCGCACCGCCGCCCTCGAGGGCACGCGCGAGATCGGCCTGGCGGTGGCGGCGACGACGTTTTCGATCATCGCCGTGTTCATTCCGGTGGCCTTCATGCCGGGCATCTCCGGCGAATGGTTCCGGCCGTTCGCGCTGACGGTGACGTGCTCGGTGCTGGTCAGCCTGTTCATCTCCTTCACGCTCGACCCGATGCTGTCGGCCTACTGGGGCGATCCGCCCGACCACCACCAGCGTCCGAAGACCGGCATCGGTTATCAGCTGGGGCGCTTCAACGACTGGTTCGACCACCAGGCCGACCGCTACGGGCGCGTGATCGGGTGGGCGCTGCGGCACCGCAAGGCGATGGCGGCGCTGGCGCTGGCCAGCTTCGCCGGGGCGCTGGCGGTGCACGCGCGCTTTGGCGGCTCGAGCTTCCTGCCGGCCTCGGACCAGGGCAACATCATGATCGACGTGCGCACGCCGTCATCGTCCAGCCTCGAATACGCGCGCCTGAAGCTGGAAAAGGCGGCCGAGCTGGCGCGCGCGCTGCCCGAAACGGTGGCCACCAACAGCAACATCACCGCGGCCGGCGGGCGCATCTATGTCGACATCGGCAAGCGCGCCACAAGGAGCCGCTCGGCCAACCAGATCGCGGTCGAGCTGCGCGGCAAGCTGAGCCGGCTGGTCGGCGCCGAGTACGTGGTGCTCGACGATTTGACCAACGGCGTGAAAAAGCCGATCCAGGTGGAGTTCACCGGGCCGGACGCGCGCCGCCTGATGGATATCGCCAGCGCCTACATGGAGCGGCTCAAGCAGGTGCCGGGCGCGGTCGACGTCGGCTTGTCGCAGCAGGAGCCGAAGAACGAGTTGCGCATCGAGCTCAATCGCGGGCTGGCCAGTTCGATGGGCATCGGCGCGGCCGACGCGGCGCAGGCGCTGCGGGTGGCGTTCGCCGGCGTCGAGGTGGGCGACTGGGTGGACCCGACCGGCGAAGCGCGCGACGTGGCGCT
>JACMLV010000900.1 GCA_014379395.1 Burkholderiaceae bacterium | reverse complement strand
ATCGGTGGCGGCGCACGCCCGGCGGCGCCGCGCAAAGTCGCCTGAGCGGCGCGCCGGCTGGCCGCCGGGCGCTTGATATAATCGGACGCCCCGGACGGCGTCGCCCGCCTTGCATGGACGACGGGCCGGCCCGGGCGGCGCATTTGCGTCCTACGCCGCGCGCGGCAAGATGATCGATCCTGTCCGCGCCGCCATGTGAACCCATCACGGAGCCAGCCATGTCCTACAAAACCATCCTCGTGCATGTCGACCAGTCGCGCCATCTCGGCCCGCGCGTGGCGGCCGCGGCCAGCCTGGCCCTCGCCGAGAACGCGCACCTGATCGGGGTGGCGATGACCGGCATCTCGCGCTTCGCCTACCAGTCCGGCGCGCCGACCCTGGCCGCCCATCTGGAGACGCTGCGCGCGCGCGCGGCCGGCGCCCTGGCCGAGTTCGAGGCGCTCGCGCGCGGCCTCGGCGTGGCCTCGATCGAGACCCGCCTGGTCGACGACGACGCCGCCGGCGGCATCAGCGTGCAGGCGCGCTATTGCGATCTGGTGGTGGTCGGGCAAACCGATTTGCGCGATCCGTCGCCGGCCGTGCCGCCGGACTTCCCGGAATACGTGCTGATGCATTGCGGGCGGCCGCTGCTGATCGTGCCGCACGCCGGCGGCGCGCCGTTCGCCGCCGACAAGATCCTGGTCGCCTGGGACGCCAGCATGGAGGCCACCCACGCCGTCGGCGGCGCGCTGCCGCTGCTGCGCCGCGCCGGCCGGGTCGATCTGGTGGTGTTCAATCCCGATCCGCACAGCGAGCAGGCGCACGGCGCCCAGCCCGGCGCCGACATCGCGCTGTATCTGGCGCGCCACGGCATCGCGGTCGAAGTCACCCAGCAGCACACCGAGGCCGACATCGGCGCGGCGCTGCTGGCCAAGGCGGCGGCCCTGTCGTCCGACCTGATCGTGATGGGCGGCTACGGCCATTCGCGCCTGCGCGAAATCGTCCTCGGCGGCACCACCCGCAGCGTGCTCGACGCGGCCGCCGTGCCGGTCCTGATGGCGCATTGAGGCCACGGCCAGCGCGGCGCGCCGCTCGATCGCCGCCTGGTTTCAAACACAGTTTGAATCGGACTCGCTGCCGTCCTCGATCGACGCGTCGACGAGGGCGGCCCTCATCCAACGATAACTTTTCAGCGTCTATCGAAGAACGACGGCCTCGCGTTCGCAGCCCGAAAGTTATATCCATCGTTTCCGATTCAAACTCGAAGCAAACCCCAGCCGCGGCGGATTCGCGCCCGCGGCATGGTGGACACGGCGAATGCCGCGCGCGATGAAGCACCAGCGCCCATATCTTCCAATTTATTTTCCACTGAGTTCACTTCTTCATCCTTATCGCGCTTGCGCGGATGAGGTGTCCCGCGCGGGAACAGTCGCTATGCGATGATGGGCTACATAATCCAGCGGTTGCTAATTATTTTTGTCTGTGATTTTTTTGACGCCGGCGGCGCGGGGGGCGATGAGTTTGAATTTCTACTTGCGCAAAGGATCAAATATCCAATATTATTAATAAAATAAACTTTTGGACGCATAGGGAATCGGCTTAATGTCGGCATTCCTGGCATCTCCGTTGATAAAGGCCGGGTTTGTGGTGGAAGTTGGGATGGCGCCCGATAAAATTCCAATTTGGCTTTTTTAAATTTATCTAAAAAGAGGATCCGCATATGATCAGCAATGTTGGTGGTTACCTTGGCGGCGTCGGGTTTGACAAGAGCAAGGCCGGCGTCGCGGAAGTCGCGAGCGCGAAAGATGCCGCGATCATTCCGGTCAAAGACAATCCAGCCGGCGCCGATCGGGGCGGCAGCGTATCAATTTCAACCCTGGCCGGACAACTGGCCTATAGCGCGAGCGATTCGGCGGAAAAGAACAAGTCCCTCGGCCACGCGGAGCTGGCGTCCAAGGCGGCACGCATCTTGGATAAGATCTTGTATGAGCGCACGCCGGCCAACGTGGCCAGGGCGGCCAGCGAAGTGCCGAACACGACCGATCCAGTGTTGTTGAAAAGGGCGCAATTGGCGACCGCTTTCATAGATGGCCCGCGGAAAGACAATCAAGGCAGCGAACCGAATCCTTTCGCCGGACTGTCAAGGGAGCAACTATCCAATATCGCTTACGATGAAAGCGGAACCTTCACCACGAATGAGCGCCGCGCGGCCCAATATGAGTCAGCCCGGCTGGAGCAGGAATGGCGGGTCAAAGTCGTGGCCAAGATGACGCAGGACTACAACAGCACCGGAAATCTGACCGATTTTTTCCAGGAGGTTCTCGATCATTTCAAAGAGTTGCCCGCCATGGAGCAGGCGCAATATCCGGAAAACTATGCCAGCGATTTGACCGAGAAAATCAAACTCAATTTTAATTACCGCACCGGCCACCCCGACGCCAAGCGCGCCGACGTCGAATCGGGCATTATTCCGCAAATCATAGCCAGCGTGCTCCCTTCCACACCTGATATTTTTAATCCGCAATAGCTAGTTAGCTGTCCAGTCCCGTCTGGTCATAAACCCGTTTTACAAATAGATCTGGTCTTTTGCTTCGCCACTCCTTGAGTGCCAGGATTGGCGTTTTGCTGTCGATGGCCCGTTGCGGAATGTGATGGTTGTACAGCTTTAAATAGTTT
>JACMLV010000899.1 GCA_014379395.1 Burkholderiaceae bacterium | reverse complement strand
GCAGGCTCAACAAGGTATCAATATAGTTGCGCACCACGGTTGCCTCAGCGGACATCGGCGACATCAGCTTGAGCTTCTTCAGCTCGGACTGCGCCTTCTCGCGTGCTTCCTTCGGCATTTTGGCCGCGATGACTTTCTTCTCAAGCTCATCGAGGTCGGCACCATCTTCGCCCTCGCCCAGCTCTTTCTGGATCGCCTTGACCTGCTCGTTCAGGTAGTACTCGCGCTGCGATTTTTCCATCTGGCGCTTGACGCGGCCGCGGATGCGCTTTTCGACCTGCAAGATGTCGAGTTCGCCCTCCAGCTGGCCGAGCAGGTGCTCGAGGCGCTTGGCGACGTTGAAAATCTCCAGGATGACCTGCTTTTGCTCGAGCTTGAGCGGCAGGTGCGCGGCGACCGTGTCGGCCAGGCGGCCGGCGTCGTCGATGCCGGCCAGCGAGGCCAGGATCTCGGGCGGAATTTTCTTGTTCAGCTTGACGTACTGGTCGAACTGCTGGACGATCGCGCGCCGCATCGCTTCGGCTTCCGAATCGTCGCCCGGCTCGGATTCGAGCGGCGTCAGTTCGGCGATGAAATGGGTCGGCGAATCGCTGATGTGGTTGATGCGCGCGCGCTGGGCGCCTTCGACCAGCACCTTGACGGTGCCGTCGGGCAGCTTGAGCATCTGCAAGATGTTGGCGACGCAGCCGATCGGATAAATGTCGGAGGCGGAAGGCTCATCCTTGGCGGCGGCTTTTTGCGCGGCCAGCATGATGCTCTTGCCTTGCTCCATCGCCGCTTCGAGCGCCTTGATCGATTTTGGGCGGCCAACAAACAGCGGTATCACCATATGCGGGAAAACTACAACGTCCCGCAGCGGCAATAACGGCAGTTGAGTTTGCTCAGTTAATTTGGAAGTTGTCATGGCGTACCTTATAGAAAGCGTATTGACGATGTTGGCGCTCGCTGCCAAAACACAAGACCGGCGCGAACAAAATAATTCCAGAAGATAACAACATGAGTGACTGTTGTTCCAGAACCGACCGACATGACTCTAATTGATAGAGAAAATCCCAATAAAAAAGCCACGCGCGGCAGGGTGCCGCGTGTGGCTTTTCGAGTGAAGCCTGCTATCTATTATTGATTTAAATTGTACCGCCTTGCATTAAGGATGCAAAACCCTTTTTATGCATTTGTGCGGACGGTTTTCAATTTTCTCCGGAGGCTTTTGCTTGCTCTTGGTAAATGAGCAAAGGTTTGGCGCCGCTCGTGATCGTATTTTCATCGATCACGACCTTGACCACATTCTGCTCGTTCGGCAGTTCGTACATCACGTCGAGCAAAGCGTGTTCGAGGATCGAACGCAGGCCGCGCGCGCCGGTTTTGCGGGCCAATGCCTTCTTGGCGATCGCGTGCAAAGCGGCCGGGCGGATTTCCAATTCGGCGCCTTCCATTTCAAGCAATTTTGAATACTGCTTAATCAGCGCATTCTTTGGCTCGATCAAAATCTGGATCAGCGCCTCCTCCGTCAATTCGCTCAAAGTGGCCACCACCGGCAACCGGCCGACCAATTCCGGAATCAAGCCGAACTTGATCAAATCCTCCGGTTCGGCTTCCAGCAGGACATCGCTGTTGGCGCGTTGCGATTTGCTCTTCACGGAAGCGGAGAAACCGATGCCGCTCTTTTCGGAACGGTTCGAGATGATTTTCACCAGGCCGTCGAACGCGCCGCCGCAAATGAACATGATGTTGGTCGTGTCGATCTGGACGAAATCCTGATTGGGATGCTTGCGCCCGCCCTGCGGCGGAACCGATGCCATCGTCCCTTCGATCAGCTTGAGCAGCGCCTGCTGCACGCCTTCGCCCGAGACGTCGCGGGTGATCGACGGATTGTCCGATTTGCGCGAAATCTTGTCGATCTCGTCGATGTAGACGATGCCGCGCTGGGCCTTGTCGACATCGTAGTTGCAGCTTTGCAGCAGCTTCTGGATGATGTTCTCGACGTCCTCGCCGACATAGCCCGCCTCGGTCAAGGTGGTCGCGTCGGCGATCACGAACGGCACGTTGAGCATGCGCGCCAGGGTCTGCGCCAGCAGGGTCTTGCCCGAGCCGGTCGGGCCGACCAGCAAGATGTTGCTCTTGGCCAGTTCGACGTCGTCCTTCTTGCCCAGGTGCTTGAGGCGCTTGTAATGGTTGTACACGGCGACCGACAAGATGCGCTTGGCCGTTTGCTGGCCGATCACGTACTGGTCGAGCAAGGCGGCGATTTCATGCGGGGTCGGCAAGTCCGACTTGGTGCCGGTGACCGCGTCGATGCTCGAGGTCTCATCGCGGATGATGTCGTTGCACAGGTCGATGCATTCATCGCAGATGAACACGGACGGGCCTGCGATGAGCTTTTTCACCTCATGCTGACTCTTTCCGCAGAACGAGCAATACAGTAATTTTTCGCCGCTAGAGGTTTTTTTGTCTGACATAAGGCATTTTGGTTGAAACTACATTTAACAAATTGCAAGCCGATTCTGCAAGCCGATGCGCATGCAAGCGTGCGTAGGCTCCATGCTAACCGAAATAAAAAAGAAACGCCCGAACGATTGCGCGGCCGGGCGTTTTTAGTATTTCCGGTTGGTGCAGATCAAGCGCGGGTGGTCAACACTTTGTCGATCAAACCATACTCGGCAGCCTCTTCGGCGGACATGAAGCGGTCCCGATCCGTATCCTTGGCAATCTGCTCGATGGTCTGGCCGGTGCGCTCGGCCAGGATGCCATTGAGGCGGGTGCGCAGGTACAGAATTTCGCGCGCCTGGATCTCGATGTCGGAAGCCTGACCTTGCGAGCCGCCCGACGGTTGATGGATCATGATGCGCGAATTGGGCAACGAGAAACGCTTGCCCTTGGCGCCGGCCGCCATCAGGAAGGCGCCCATCGAGGCCGCCATCCCGGTGCACAGGGTCGACACGTCCGGCTTGATGAACTGCATCGTGTCGTAGATCGCCATGCCGGCCGAAACCGAGCCGCCCGGCGAGTTAATGTAGAGCGAGATATCCTTGTCCGGATTTTCGCTCTCCAGGAACAACAGCTGGGCGACGATCAGGTTCGCCATCTGGTCGTTGACGGGACCCACCATGAAAATCACGCGCTCTTTCAACAGACGCGAGTAAATGTCATAGGAGCGCTCGCCACGGCCGCTCTGCTCGACCACCATCGGCACCAGGCCGAGCATTTCTGTGTCCAGCGCTGGATTTCGGTTCATACCTGTCATTCCATTTCCCTTGTGAAGCAGCTTGCCGGGCAAGCTGGATTACGCTTGTTGCGCGTTGCTTCCCATCAGTTCATCGAACGCGACTGGCTTCGACGTAACTTTCGACAGGCCCAAGACATAGTTGACGACATTTTGCTCTAATACAAGGGCTTCGACTTCACCCAGGCGCCGACGGTCGCTGTAGTAATACTTCAGCACTTCAGCCGGATCTTCGTAGCTTTGCGCGAATTCTTCCACTTGCGCCTTGACTTGCTCCGGCGTCGCTTGCAGCTTGTTGTCGCCGACCAGCTGCGACAGGATCAGGCCCAGGCGCACGCGGCGCTCGGCTTTTTCGGCGAACAGCTCAGGCGGGAAAGGCACGTCCTTGACGTTCATGCCGCGCTGCGCCATGTCTTGACGGGTCATTTCGGCCAGACGGTCGGAGTCCTGGGCGATCAGCGCCTTCGGCACTTCCAGCTCGGCGACCTTGATCAGGGCGTCCATCACGCTGTCCTTGTTGCGCGCCTTGACGCGGCCCGACACTTCGCGTTGCAGGTTGACTTTGATGTCTTCGCGCATTTTGGCGATGTCGCCGTCGGCCACGCCCAGCGACTTGGCGAACTCGGCATCGACTTCCGGCAGGTGCGGCCATTCAAGCTTTTGCAGCGTGATCGTGAACGAAGCCGTTTTGCCGGCCACGTCCTTGCCGTGGTAGTCCTCGGGGAATGCCAGCGGGAAGGTCTTCGATTCGCCGACCTTCAGGCCAACGGTGGCCGCTTCGAACTCGGCCAGCATGCGGCCTTCGCCGAGCACGAAGGCGTAGCCGTCGGCTTTGCCGCCCGGGAATTCGACGCCGTCGATCGAGCCGACGAAGTCGACCGTCACGCGGTCGCCGTTCTTGGCGGCCAGATCCGCGCCGCCGTCGCCGTGCTCGCTAGCCTCGCCCTTGACGTGGTAGTGCACGCGCTGCTTGCGCAGGATGTCGATGGTCTTGTCGATTTCCGCTTCCGTCACGTCCGCTTGCACGGTTTCGATTTCGACGGCGGCCAGGTCGCCGATCACGACTTCCGGATACACCTCGAAGGTGGCGTCGAATTCGAGCACGCCGGCGGCCGATTCCTGCTTCGGCTCGATCTTCGGATAGCCGGCCACGCGCAGATTGTTTTCGTTGGCGGCGTCGTTGAACGCGCGGCCGACTTTATCGTTCAGCACTTCGCTTTCGATTTGATAGCCGTATTGTTGCGCGACCATTTTTAAAGGAACTTTGCCCGGACGGAAGCCCGGTGCCTTGGCCGTACGGGCTTGCACTTTCAGGCGCTTCTCGACTTCGACGCTGACATCGGTCAGCGGGAAGGAGATCGTGATACGACGTTCGAGTTTGCCCAAGGATTCGACTGCAGTTGCCATGTAAAAATCGTCCAAAAAATAAGATACTGTTGGTGCGAGGAGGGGGACTCGAACCCCCACACCATTGCTGGCGTCAGGACCTAAACCTGGTGCGTCTACCAATTTCGCCATCCTCGCGTGGATGGTCATGTTGCCTTCAACGCGGCATTCTACAAGGTTTCAGAGTGAAATGCTGCGTTTTTTGAAAAGCCCCGCCGGCGCGGAAAACCCTCGAGAAAACGCGGCCATATCCGCCCTATTCCTTCTGGAAAGTGAAAAGCGCTTCGCCTTGGCGCCCCGCCTTGGCGCCCCGCCTTGGCGATGCCCGAAGGCGGCACCCAACAACTGACCCGAAGCGGAAATGGTAGCATGCGCGCAATAATTTTTAGAAATCATCCTTTATGTCCGTAGATCACTACGAAAATTTCCCGGTCGCCTCCGTTTTATTGCCACGCCGTTTAGTCCCGGCGGTCGAAGCCATTTACGCCTTCGCCCGCAGCGCCGACGACTTGGCCGACGAGGGCGACGCGACGCCGGCGCAAAGGCTGGCCGCGCTGGAGGCCTATGAAGCGGCGCTGACGCGCATCGAAAGCGGGCGAGGCCCGCACCAAGGCTTGTTCGGCCCGCTCGCCACCGTCATCGCGCAATATGATTTGCCGTTGCAACCGTTGCGCGACCTGCTCTCGGCCTTCAAGCAGGACGTCACCACGACGCGTTACGCCAACTACGACTTGCTGCTCGACTATTGCCGGCGCTCGGCCAATCCGGTCGGCTTTCTGATGCTGTCGCTCTACGGCGCGGCCGACGCGCGCAACGTCGCCGACTCGGATGCGATTTGCTCGGCCCTGCAACTAATCAATTTTCTGCAGGACGTGGCGATCGACCGCCACAAGGAAAGAATCTACCTGCCGCTGGAAGACCTGGCGCGCTTCGCGGTCGAACCGGCCGCCCTCGACCGCGCCGACGCCGGCCCCGCGTGGCGCGCCCTGATGGCATTCGAAGTCAAGCGCGCGCGCGCCTTAATGCTCGGCGGCGGCAGCCTGGCCCTGCGCCTGCCGGGGCGCATCGGCTGGGAATTGCGCCTCGTGGTCCAGGGCGGCTTGCGCATCCTCGAGCGCATCGAAGCGGCCGATTACGACGTTTTCCGGCGCCGGCCGCAGTTGCAGCCGCGCGACTGGCTCGTCATTTTTTGGCGCGCACTGCGCATGTAGAGCAAGTTTGCCTTTCCGGCGCCACGCTTCCCTATAAAATAGCGCCTCCGATCCGCCACCCATTGCAAGTTTGACTATGCTTCCCGACGAATACTGCCAGCAAAAAGCGGCCCAAAGCGGCTCCAGTTTCTACTACAGCTTCCTGTTCCTGCCACTGGAGCGGCGCCGCGCGATCACCGCGCTGTACGCCTTTTGCCGCGAAGTCGACGACACCGTCGACGATTGCACCGACGAAGGGATCGCGCGGACCAAGCTGGCCTGGTGGCGCGGCGAGGTGCGCGCGATGTTCGCGGACAAGGCGACGCATCCGGTCATGCTCGCGCTGCAACCCCATCTGGCCACATTCAAGCTGGAAGAGAAGTATTTGCAGGCCATCATCGACGGCATGGAAATGGATCTGAACCAGACCCGCTACCTCGACTATCAGGCGCTGACGCGCTATTGCTGGCACGTGGCGAGCGTGGTCGGCATCCTGTCGGCCAGCATCTTTGGCGCGACGCGGCCGGAAACGCTGCTGTATGCGGAGAAGCTGGGCCACGCCTTCCAGCTCACCAACATCATCCGCGACGTCGGCGAGGACGCGCGCAAGGGCCGCATCTATCTGCCGATCAACGAAATGCAGCAGTTCAATGTGACGGCGGCCGACCTGCTCAACGCCCGCCACAGCGAGAACTTCGAAAACCTGATGCGCTTTCAGGTCGCGCGCGCGCAGCAGGCTTACGACGAGGCGTTCGCGCTGCTGCCGGACGCCGATCGGCGCGCCCAGCGCCCCGGCCTGATCATGGCCGCGATCTACCGCACCCTTCTGAACGAGGTCGAGCTTGACGGCTACCACGTGCTCAAGCAACGCATCTCGCTGACGCCGATCCGCAAGCTTTGGCTGGCCTGGAAAACCTACGTTCGTGGCTAAGCAAGCCGGCCGGGTGAAGCGTCTGGCCGTGGTCGGCGCCGGCTGGGCCGGTTGCGCCGCCGCCGTCGAACTCGCCCGAGCCGGACACCATGTCACCGTGTTCGAAGCGGCCCGCACGCTGGGCGGCCGGGCGCGCCGGGTCCAGGTCGAACAGCACACGCTCGACAACGGCCAGCACATCTTGCTCGGCGCCTACAGCGCCACGCTGCGCCTGCTGAAGCTGGTCGGCATCGAACGCGAGCAAGTCCTGCTCAACCTGCCGCTGCAAATGCGCTATCCGCCCGATTCGGGCGGCATGGATTTCGTCGCGCCGCGCTGGCCGGCGCCCCTGCACTTGGCCGCCGCGCTGTTGCGTGCAAGCGGGCTGGGGCGCGAGGACAAGCTGTCGCTGGCGCGCTTTTCGACTTCGGCGCGCTGGATGGGCTGGCAATTGCACAACGATTGCAGCGTGGCCACCTTGCTCGAACGCTTCGACCAGACGCCGCGCCTGAACCAGCTGATGTGGCGTCCGCTGTGCCTGGCGGCGCTGAACACCCCGCCCGAGCGGGCCTCGGCCCAAATCTTCCTGAACGTTCTGCGCGACAGCCTCGGCGCCAAGCGCAGCGCGTCCGACATGCTGCTGCCGAAAGTCGATCTGAGCGCCCTCTTCCCGGACCGCGCCGCCGCGTTCGTCGCCCGGCATGGCGGCGTGGTGCGCACGGGCGTTAAGGTGGAAGGCCTGAGCCGCGGCGATGAAGGCTGGCATCTGAACGTGCGCGGCGTCGATGGAGACGGCGACCGAGACGCTTGTTTTGACGGCGTCGTGCTGGCACTTCCAGCCAGCCAGGCGGCGCTTTTGCTGGACCGGTTATCTGAACCGGAAACCAAGCAGATCGCCGCCCAGTTGAGCGCCTTCGGGTCGGAGCCGATCACCACCTGCTATTTGCAATACGACGCGGCGAGCCGCCTTGCCCTGCCGTTCTTCGCACTTGTCGATAGTGCCGAGGCCGGCCACTGGGGCCAGTTCGTGTTCGACCGCGGCCAGCTCGACCCGGCGCAGGCCGGACTGCTGGCGGTGGTGGTGAGCGCTTCGAGCGAGGCGGCCGAGTTGGGCCAGGCGGCGCTGAGCGAAGCCGTCGCGCGGCAACTGGCAAGCGTGTTCAAGCGGCCGGAATTGGGTGTGCCCGTGTGGGCCAAGGTCATCACGGAAAAGCGCGCCACCTACTCTTGCTCGCCGGGACTGAGTCGTCCGGATAACGCGACCGGGTTGGCGGGATTGATGCTGGCCGGCGATTACACGGCGGGCGACTATCCGGCCACCATCGAAGCGGCGGTGCGCAGCGGCGTGCAGGCCGCCGCGAGTTTGAAAAACACCGCCTTCGCGTCGGCTTAGCCGGGATTCGCGGCCAGCCACGCCGCCGCGCTCACGCCGGCCGCGCGCCCGCTTGAGAGGCAAGCGGTCAGCAAATAGCCGCCGGTCGGCGCTTCCCAGTCGAGCATTTCACCGGCGACGAAAACACCGGGCATGGCGCGCAGCATCAAGTCATCGAGCGCCTCGAAGCGCACCCCGCCGGCGCTGCTGATCGCCTCGTCGATCGGACGCGGGCGCTCCAGTCGCAGCGGCAGCATCTTGATGGCCGCCGCCAAGCGCAACGGATCGGTGTATTCCTCGCGCCCCAGACATTCATGCAGCAAGCCGGATTTGACGCCTTTAATGCCGAGCTTACTTTGCAAATGGCTGGCCATCGAGCGCGCGCCGCGCGGACTGCAAACGGCGTCGATGACGCGCTGCTCGCTCCAGTCGGGCAGCAAGTCGAGATGGATCAGGGTGCTACCGTCATTCGCAATCTGGTCGCGCAAGGCGGCCGACAGCGCGTAAATCAAGCTGCCTTCCACGCCGCCGGCCGTCACCACGAACTGGCCCTGCTTGCGCTGCGGCTGGCCGTCGGCGTCGAGCGAAACAATCGCCACGGTGGCCAGCGGATGGCCGGCATAGCGGCTGCTGAAATGCTCGCTCCACGCAACATCGAAGCCGCAGTTGGCCGGTTGCAGCGGTGCGACATCGACGCCCTGGCGCTCCAGCAAGGGCAGCCAAGCGCCGTCCGATCCGAGCCGCGCCCAGCTGGCGCCGCCGAGCGCCAGCACCACCGCGTCGGCTTGCACCGCCTGTTGGTCTGCCGGCGCGGCGAAGACCAGCTCCCGCCCCTGCCCGCCGATCCAGCGGTGGCGCATATGGAATTGCACGCCCGCCTCGCGCAGGCTGTGCAGCCAGGCGCGCAGCAGGGGCGCCGCTTTCATGTCGGTCGGGAAGACGCGGCCGGATGTGCCGACGAAGGTGTCGACGCCGAGCGCATGCACCCAGGCGCGCACGCTGTCCGGGCCGAATTGATCGAGCATCGGGCGCAACTGCGGCGAGCGGCTGCCGTAGCGCGTGACGAAGTCGGCATGGGGTTCGGCGTGGGTGATGTTCATGCCGCCGCGACCGGCCAGCAGAAACTTGCGTCCAACGGTCGGCATGGCGTCGTAGAGGTCGACGCGGTGTCCTTGCTCGGCGAGGGTTTGGGCGGCCATCAGGCCGGCCGGGCCGCCGCCGATCACGGCGACGCGAACCGCAACCGCGGATTCAGCCACCGGTCACCGGTGGGAAGAACGCCACTTCGCACGCTTCGCTCAAGGCGGTGTCGGCCTCACACATGACTTGGTTGTAGGCGGTGCGCAGCGGGCGGCTTTCGGCCAGCGCCTCGGCCCAGACGCCGCCGCGGCCGATCAGGAAGGCGCGCAGTTGGCCGACGGTGGAAATGCCCTCAGGCACCGTCAGCGGCTCCTGGGATGTGGCGAGCGCTTCGCGCACGCTGGCAAAAAATCGCAGCGTAATATTCATGGTTTGTGGTGCCTAGTGAAGCAATTCGCTAAATGGAATAAATCGAACCAGATCGCCCGGCGCGATGGTTTGGCCGGGCGGGTTGTCGAGCAAGCCGTCGCCCCAGACGGTCGAGGTCAGCACGCCCGAGCTTTGGTTCGGGAACAGGTCGAGCCCGCCGGCATCGTTCAGTTTGACGCGCAGGAATTCATTGCGCCGATCGGCCTTCGGCCAGCTGAAATCGGCGCGCAGGGTATAAGCCTTCGGCGCCAGGGCAGCCGCGTCGGCGACGCCTTGCTGGAGCAAAATGAACGGACGCACGAACAGCAGGAACGAGATGAAGCTGGCCACCGGGTTGCCCGGCAAGCCAAAGAAAAATGCATTGGCGACTTCGCCGAACGCGAGCGGCTTGCCCGGCTTGACGGCGATTTGCCACATGTTCAGCCGCCCTTCCGCCTCGACCGCCGGCTTGATGTGGTCTTCCTCGCCGACCGAGACGCCGCCGGAGGTGATGATCAGGTCGTGCTCCCGCGCGGCGGCGCGCAAGAGGACGCGGGTCGGCTCCAGCGCATCGGGCACGATGCCATAGTCGTTGACGGTGCAGCCGAGGTTTTCCAGCAGCGCGCGCAGGGTGAAACGGTTGGAGTTGTAGATCGCGCCCGGCGCCAACGGCTCGCCCGGCATGGTCAGTTCGTCGCCGGTGAAAAAGACGGCCACGCGCAGGCGCCGCAACACCGGCAACTCGGCCAGGCCGATCGATGCCGCCAGTCCCAGCTCCTGGCTGCGCAAGCGGGTGCCGGCGGCAAGGATCACGCTGCCGGTCGAAATGTCTTCGCCGGCGCGGCGGATCCAGTCGCCCGCGCGCGGAGCGTGGTTGATGGAGACCGTGCCCTCGCCCGCCACGCACTGCTCCTGCATCACGACCGCGTCGGCGCCGGGCGGAATCAAGGCGCCGGTGAAGATGCGCGCGGCCGTTCCCGGCTGCAAAGGCGCGCCAACGTGGCCGGCCGGAATGCGCTGCGACACCGGCAGCGTCGCGTTGCCGCCGGCGCAGTCGAGCGCGCGCACCGCATAGCCGTCCATTTGCGTGTTGTCCTGCGCCGGCACGTTGAGCGGGGAGGTTTGCGCCGAGGCCAGCACGCGGCCGTTGGCGGCGAGCGTGGCGACGGTTTCGACGTCGGTGAGCGGACGCGCCGCGGCCAGCACGAAGTCGAGCGCCTCGCGCACCGCCAGCATCGGTTTGGGCTTGTATTCGCTCATCGGACGCGGCTTACAGGCCGGTGTTGGCGGCGATGTAGGCCTTCATCTTGGCGACGTCGTTGGTCATGACGACGAACTTCTGCGGCAAGGCCTCGATGTTTTCGAAGCCGGCAGGACGCGCGGCGTCGACGCCGATCGCTTCCAGGATCGTTTCGTTGAACTTGGCCGCCAGCGCCGTTTCCAGCACGATCATCGGCACGCCCGGTTGCAGGTGTTCGCGCGCGACCTTGATGCCGTCGGCGGTGTGGGTGTCGACCGTGATGCCGAAGTCGTCGGCCACGTCGCGGATCGTGTCGAGGCGGTCCTGGTGGGTCGATTTGCCCGACAGGAAGCCGTACTGGGCGACCAGCTTGAATTCGTCGCCGTCGCTGCCCGGCTTGCCCGACAGGTCGAAGCCGCCGTCGGTCTCGACCTTGTGGAACAGCGCGCGCACGCGCTCGCTGTCGCGGCCGACCAGGTCGTAGACGAAGCGCTCGAAGTTGGACGCCTTCGAGATGTCCATCGACGGGCTGCTGGTGTGGTAGGTCTCGGCCGACTTGCGCACGCGGTAGACGCCGGTGCGGAAGAATTCGTCGAGCACGTCGTTTTCATTGGTGGCCGCCACCAGCTTGTCGATCGGCAGGCCCATCATGCGGGCGATGTGGCCGGCGCAGATGTTGCCGAAGTTGCCCGACGGGACGGTGAAGGAGACCTTCTGGCTGTTGTCGGAGGTCGCCGCCAGGTAGCCGCGGAAGTAGTACACGACCTGCGCGACGACGCGCGCCCAGTTGATCGAGTTGACGGTGCCGATTTTTTGCTTGGCCTTGAACGGCAGGTCGTTCGAGACGGCCTTGACCATGTCCTGGCAATCGTCGAACACGCCGTCGACGGCGATGTTGAAGATGTTCGGGTCTTGCAGGCTGAACATCTGGGCGGTCTGGAACGCGCTCATCTTCTTGTGCGGCGAGAGCATGAAGACGCGGATGCCCTTCTTGCCGCGCATCGCGTATTCGGCGGCGCTGCCGGTGTCGCCCGAGGTGGCGCCGAAGATGTTGAGTTCGGCGTCGTGCTTTTCCAGCGTGTATTCGAACAGGTTGCCCAGCAACTGCATCGCCATGTCCTTGAACGCCAGCGTCGGGCCGTTCGACAGCGCCTGCAGCATCAAGGTGGTCTGGCCGCCCTTGCCGGCGGCCTGCTCGAGCACGCGCAGCGGCGTGATCTGCTCGGCGCGCTCGCCCTCGCGGGCGTTGCGATAGACGTCCTTGGTGTAGGTTTTCGCGGTCAGCGCCTTCAGGTCCGCTTCGGGAATATCGGTGGCGAACTTCTTCAGGATCTCAAAAGCGAGCTGCGCATACGACAGCTTGCGCCAGGCGTCGAGTTCGGCGCCGGTCACCTGCGGGTATTCGGCCGGCAGGTACAAGCCGCCGTCGGGGGCCAGGCCGCCGAGCAGGATATCGGAAAAGTTTTGGGCTTGGGAAGTGGACGACTTGGCGGCGCGTGTAGAGACGTATTGCATAGATAGAGGAATCCGGTTGGGCTAGGGCCTGAATGGCGTAACTGTGCGATTTGAACCGGCATTATAGTGCGCCCAAGGCGTCCTTGCGACTCCCATATGCTTTCCGATGGGACAGAAAAGCCTCAGCAGGCGGCGTGGTTGACGGTGATGACGTGGATCGCCAAGCCGCCCAGCGAGGTTTCCTTGTACTTGTCCTGCATGTCGGCGCCGGTCTGACGCATCGTTTCGATCGCCTCGTCGAGGCTGACGAAGTGGGTGCCGTCGCCCTTCAGCGCCAAGGACGCGGCGGCGATCGCCATCACCGCCGCCATGCCGTTGCGCTCGATGCACGGGATTTGCACCAGCCCGCCGATCGGGTCGCAGGTCATGCCGAGGTGGTGTTCGATGCCGATTTCGGCGGCGTTTTCGATCTGCTCGTTGCTGCCGCCGAGCGCGGCGACCAGGCCGGCCGCCGCCATCGCGCAGGCGACGCCGACCTCGCCCTGGCAGCCGATCTCGGCGCCCGAGATCGAGGCGTTGCGCTTGCACAGCATGCCGACCGCGGCGGCGGCGAGCAGGAAGTCACGCACGCCGTTGAGCGTGGCGCTTTGATGGCAGTCTTCGCTGTAATAGCGCAGCACGGCCGGAATGATGCCGGCGGCGCCGTTGGTGGGCGCCGTGACGACCCGGCCGCCGGCGGCGTTTTCCTCGTTGACGGCCATCGCGTACAGGCTGACCTGGTGCAGCGCGTCGTGCGGCAGGTTGTCGGCCGGGTTGGCGGCCACCCTCGCCTGCTGCGCCAAGCGCCACAATTTGGCCGCGCGGCGCTTCACTTGCAGGCCGCCCGGCAACTGGCCGTCGGCCTCCAAGCCGCGCGCGATGCAGCCTCGCATCACTTGCCAGATGCGGTCGATGCCCGCGTCGAGCTCGTCGTTGCCGATGCGGCTGCACTCATTGGCGCGCAGCATGGCGGGAATCGAGCGGCCGCTGGCCTTGCCGTGCTCGAGCAACTGGCGCATGGTGTCGAACGGATAGGGACGCGCCGCGGTTGCCGGGGTTGCTGGGGTTGCTGGTGTTTGCGCGCCCTGGCGCCGCGCCTGCGCCTCGCCGGCGGCGCGGATGAAGCCGCCGCCGATCGAATAAAAAACGCGCTCGACCACGCCGCCGTCGGCCAGTCTGAGCGTGAAGCGCATCCCGTTCGGATGCTCGGGCAGCACTTCGCCCTTGTGCCAATGCAAGTTGACAGCGGCCCGGAACGGCACCCGGTGCCGCCCCAGCAGCAGGATTTCGCCCGCCGCCTCGGCGTCCGCCAGCTTGGCGTCGACCGTTTCCGGCGCGATCTCTTGCGGGGTTTCGCCCATCAGGCCGAGGATGGCCGCCTTGTCGGTGCCGTGGCCGTGGCCGGTCAGGGCCAGCGAGCCGTACAGCGCCACGTCGACGCCGACCGCCTGCTCGATCCGCGCACATTCGAGCAGAAAACGGCGCGCGGCCAGCATCGGGCCGACGGTGTGCGAACTGGAGGGGCCGATGCCGATCTTGAACAGGTCGAAGATGCTCATGTCCATGACTGATTACCTTTCCGCCAGCAGGCCGAGTTCGCGCCCGGCTTGCTCGAAGGCGGCCAGCGCGAGGTCGAGCTGCGCCCGGCTGTGCGCGGCCGACAGCTGCACCCGCACGCGCGCCTGGCCCATCGGCACCACCGGGTGGAAAAAGGCGCTGACCAGCACGCCGAGCTGGTACAGGCGCGCGGCGAATTGCTGCGCCACCAGCGCGTCGAACAACATGACCGGCACGATCGGATGGCTGCCCGGCTTGATGGTGAAGCCGATGCGCTCGATGGCGCTGCGGAAGTGGGCGGTGTTGGCATGCAGGCGGTCGCGCAGCTCGGTCGATCGCGACAGGAGTTCCAACACCGACAGCGAGGCGCCGGCGATCATAGGCGCCAGGGTGTTCGAAAACAGGTAGGGCCGCGATTTTTGGCGCAGCGTGTCGATCACTTCGCTGCGCGCGGCGGTGAAGCCGCCCATCGCGCCGCCCAACGCCTTGCCCAGCGTGCCGGTGACGATGTCGACCCGGCTCATGACGTGGTGGTGTTCGTGCGTGCCGCGCCCGGTCGCGCCCATGACGCCGGTGGCGTGGCTGTCGTCGACCATCACCAGCGCGCCGTGGCGCTCGGCCAAGTCGCAGATTCGGTCGAGCCGGGCAATGGTGCCATCCATCGAGAACACGCCGTCGGTGGCGATCAGTTTGTGGCGCGCGCCCGCCGCGGCCGCCGCTTGCAGCTGCGCCTCCAGATCGGCCATGTCGTCGTGCCGGTAGCGGTGGCGCTTCGCCTTGCACAGGCGGACGCCGTCGATGATGGATGCGTGGTTCAGTTCGTCGGAAACGATCGCGTCGCGCTCGTCGAACAAGGGTTCGAACAGGCCGCCGTTGGCGTCGAACGCGGCGGCGTAGAGGATGGCGTCTTCGGCGCCGAGAAAGCGGGCCAGCGCCCGCTCGAGTCGCTTGTGCACGCTTTGCGTGCCGCAAATAAAGCGCACCGACGACAGGCCGTAGCCGTATTGTTCTATGGCCGCGCTGGCGGAACGGGCAATTTCCGGATCGCCCGACAGGCCGAGGTAGTTGTTGGCGCACAGGTTGATCAGGCGACGGCCGTCGTCGCACACGACCTCGGCGCCCTGGCGCGAGGCCAGCACGCGCTCGGCCTTATACAGACCCTGGCTGCGCAGTTGTTCCAGGCTTTCGTGCAATCCGTTGATAAAAGCCGATTTGGCTGTTTCGCTCATGCTGCGTTCCTCGCTTTGGGCCAACGTCTCGCCTACATGGTATACCGGAATTTGGCGTGCGGCGGCGCCAAAGACCCGATAAGAAAGCGTTGCGTTTCATCAAGCCGTCATAAACCGTTCCTATCATGCAGCATTGGAACATGGCCTACAGGCTATGCCGACAGCTTAGGGAAAGACACCATGAACTCATTGCAGATGCTTACGCCCGTGCCGTCATCCGGCAACCCGGCGCAGTTGTCCAATGTCGCCTTCTTGAAGCCTGCCGCGGCTGCCAATTCCGATGATCAGCCCGCCAACGAGGAAATGCTGCGCGCGCATTTGCTCGACATCCTCTCCAGGCGCCACCTGAGCGCCCTGTTCCAGCCGATCATCCACATGCAAAGCGGCGCCATCATCGGTTACGAGGGCTTGATCCGCGGCCCCTCGGACAGCCCTTTGCACGCGCCGATGAACCTGTTCAAGGTGGCGCGCGCCAACCACTTGACGCTGCAAGTGGAGCATCTGTGCCGCCGCATCGTGCTGGAACGCTTCGCCGAACTCGATTTGCCGGGCAAGCTGTTTCTCAACATCAGCCCGGAATGCCTGCTGCTGCACGACGCGCGCCATGGCGAGACCCTCGGCTATATCGCGCAGCTCGGCATCAATCCGGAGCGGGTGATCATCGAGCTGACGGAAAATCAGCCGACCTACGACTACGACCTGATGCGCGAAGCGGTGCTGCACTATCGCAACATGGGCTTCCAGATCGCCATCGACGACCTCGGCGAGGGTTTTTCCAGCTTGCGCCTATGGTCGGAGCTGCGGCCGGAGTATGTGAAGATCGACATGCACTTCATCCAGGGCATCAACGCCGACCCGGTCAAGCTGCAGTTCGTGCGCTCGATCCAGGGCATCGCCGAACATTCCGACACCTTCGTCATCGCCGAGGGCATCGAAACCCAGGCCGAATTGCTGGTCTTGCGCGACCTGGGCATCGGTTTTGGACAGGGCTACCATTTGGGGCGGCCGAACCCGGCGCCGGCGCGCGTCTTGCCGGCCGAAGTCGTCAAGGCGCTCGGCAGCAACGGCGTGGCGGTGTATCCGCAGCGCGGCGGACTGGAGAAAAACGGCGTGACCATTCTTAAACTCTTGCACCGCGTTCAGCCGGTCTCGCCCGGCATGAGCAATAACGAGGTCTACGAGGTCTTCGTCAAGGACCCGGCCCTGCAGATCGTTCCCGTGGTCGAGCACGGCGTGCCGCTGGGCTTGATCAGCCGGATGGAGATGATCGACCATTTCGCGCGCTTGTATCAGCGCGAGTTGTACGGCAAGAAGTCTTGCGTGCAATTCATGGACCCGGCGCCCTTGATCGCCGACCAGGACACCAGTTTGCAGGATTTGAGCTTCGCGATGGTCGAGGCCGAGGCGCACCACCTGTTCAACGGCTTCATCATCACCGAGCAGGGACGCTATCTGGGCATGGGCACCGGGCGCGACCTGATGCGCGAGATCACGCAAATGCAGATCAACGCGGCGCGCTACGCCAATCCGTTGACGCAATTGCCGGGCAATGTGCCGATCAACGAGCACATCGACCGGTTGCTCGGCAGCGGCACGCGGTTCTGGGTCTGCTATTGCGACCTGGATCACTTCAAGCCGTTCAACGACGTCTACGGTTATCGGCGCGGCGACGACGTGATCCAGCTGACCGGCGAGATCCTGAGCCAGCAATGCGACCCGAACCGCGACTTCATCGGCCACATCGGCGGCGACGATTTCATGATCTTGTTTCAGAGCGAGGACTGGGAGGTGCGCTGCTGCGCCATGCTCGATCGCTTCGCCGCCGGCATCGTCGATTTTTACAGCGCGGAGGACTTGGAGCGCGGCGGCTACACCAGCGAGGACCGGCAGGGCAAGAAGGTGTTTTATTCGCTGATCAGTTTGTCGCTCGGCGCGGTCAAGGTCGAACCGCACCAGTATTACAGCCATCATCAGATCGCCACGGCGGCGGCGGAAGCGAAGAAGCAAGCCAAGAAGATTTACGGCAACAGCTTGTTTGTCGACCGTCGCCAGTAGGTCGGCACGAAGTCGATCAGGAAGTCGGTCAAGCGGAGCGCGCCGGACGCCTCATCCGGCGGCGGGGGAATCAGCTGTTGAGCGTGTTGCGCGCCTCGCGCCACTGGCGCTTCAAATCCTGCGCCGAGCCGATTTCAGCCGGCGTCATCTTGCGGGCGATGATGTTTTTGTTGCTGAAGGCGGTTTCGTCGCCGGCCTCGGCCGCCAGCGATATCCACATATAGGAATGCACCGCGTCCTTCGCCACCCCGCGCCCGCTGTGGTACATGCCGCCCAGGTTGTATTGCGCCAGCGCGTGGCCTTGATCGGCCGCCTTGCGGTACCAGCTCACGGCCTGCGCGTCGTCTTGCCCGACGCCCTGCCCGTTGGCATACATCACGCCCAGATTGTTTTGCGCGCTGGCGTCGCCCTGCTCGGCGGCGATGCGGTACCAGCGCACCGCTTGCCGCTCGTTCTTTGGCACGCCGTGCCCGTTGGCGTAGATCACGCCCAGATTGAACTGCGCGTTCGGCGCGCCCTGCTCGGCCGCCTTGCGATACCACGCCACCGCCTGCCGCAAGTCGCGCGCGGCGCCGCGGCCGTTGGCGTACATGCCGCCCAGATTGTATTGCGCCAGAATATGGCCCTGCTCGGCCGCGCGGTGATACCAGGTCAGCGCGCCCGCTTCATCCTTTGCCCCGCCCTTGCCGCCGGTTAGCATCACGCCCAGGTTGAACTGCGCATCGGCGTCGCCCTGCTCCGCCGCCCGCACCAGCCACGCCCGGGCGCGCAGGGGATCGGGCGCCACGCCCAAACCCTCGGCATAGGCCACGCCGACCT
>JACMLV010000898.1 GCA_014379395.1 Burkholderiaceae bacterium | reverse complement strand
CGCGCCCGGCCATCAGGCGCAGCCGCCGGGCGATGCGCTGCGCGCCGCGGCCGCGGGTGCCGGACCACCACAGCCAGGCGCCCTCGATCATCAGGATGCAGGCCCCGAACAGCATCACCGCGAAGCCGTAAAAAATCATATCCATGCCATTCCCCCTATGCCGGACCGACGCTCAAGGCGCTATTCGAACACCCGATCCGGATCGAAGGCGCTGTCGGGCACGGCGCTGCCGAACATGCGCAGCCGGTCGGCGAAACGCGGGCGCACGCCGGTGGCGCAAAAATAGCCCTGCACCTTGCCGTCGGCCGCGACGCCGGTCTGCTCGAAGCGGAACACCTCGTGCATCGCGATCATCTCGCCCTCCATGCCGGTGATTTCCTGCAGGCTGACCAGCTTGCGCGCGCCGTCGGTCAGGCGCGACACCTGGATCACCACCGTGACGGCCGAGCAGATTTGCTGGCGCGTGGCGCGCGGCGTCAGGTTCACGCCGGCCATGCCGACCATGTTTTCCAGGCGCGACAAGGCGTCGCGCGGGTTGTTCGAGTGGATCGTCGCCAGCGAGCCCTCGTGCCCGGTGTTCATCGCCTGCAGCATGTCGAGCGCCTCGGCGCCGCGCACCTCGCCCAGGATGATGCGGTCGGGCCGCATCCGCAGCGCGTTGCGCACCAGCGCGCGCTGCGTCACCTCGCCCTTGCCTTCGATGTTGGGCGGACGCGTCTCCAGGCGCACCACGTGCGGCTGGCGCATCTGCAGTTCGGCCGCGTCTTCGATCGTGACGATGCGCTCGGCCGCCGGGATGAAGCCCGACAAGACATTGAGCAGCGTGGTCTTGCCGCTGCCGGTGCCGCCGGAAATGAGGATGTTGAGCTTGGCCTGGCCCAGCGCCCGCAGCACCTGCACCATCGGCGGCGTCAGGCTCTTGTACTCGAGCAGGTTGTCGATCGACAGCGGATTGGCCGCGAAGCGCCGGATCGACAGGATCGGGCCGTCCACCGCCAGCGGCGGGATGATCGCGTTCACCCGCGAGCCGTCGGGCAGGCGCGCGTCGACCATCGGACTCGATTCGTCGACCCGGCGCCCGACCCGCGAGACGATTTTTTCGATGATCTTCATCAGGTGCGCGTTGTCATGGAAGGTGACGTCGGTCAGCTCCAGCCGGCCGCGGCGCTCGACATACACCTTGGACCAGGTGTTGACCAGGATATCGCACACGGCGGGGTCGGCCAGCAGGGTTTCGAGCGGGCCGAAACCGAGCATCTCGTGCTGGATGTCGATCACCAGGCTGTGCCGTTCATGCTGGTTCAGCACGATGCGCTCGTCCTCGATGATGCGCTGCACCAGCAGCGCCAGCTCGTGCTTGAACTGCTCGCTCGTCAGGCGCTTGAGGCGCTCGAGGTCGATGCGATCCAGAATGGCCTGGTGCATGCTCTTCTTCAGTTCCTGGTAGGCATGGCTGGCCTGCGCGTTCGGATTCTCGCCAATCGGCCGGGCCAGGTCGGCCACGGCCAGGCGCTCACGTAGGGTCATGAAGTTCTCCTGTGGATGCCCGCTGAGCGGGGGAACGGTCAAAGATCGCTGTCGCCGCGGCCGAACAGGCGGTCGAACAAGCCCTTGCTCTCGGCAACGCGTTTCGCCGTCACCAACTCGACCAGCTCGACCAGGCTGCGCGCGACCGCGCTGGTGCGCGACAGGCGCAGCACCGGGATGCCCTGGTTGACCGAATCGGTGACGGCGACGTAATCGTTGGGAACGGCGTGCACGACGTTGACGCCGAGCGCCTGTTCGACGTCGCTCAGGTGCAGCTTGCCGCCTTTTTCATAGCGGTTGACGATCAGGCGCACCCGCTCCGGCGGGTAGCCGAGCGAGCGGAAGATGTCGAGCAGGCGGCGCCCGTCGCGGATGTCGGGCAGGGCCATCTGCAGCACCGGGTAGATCGCGTCGGCCGAATCGAGCGCGCGCAGCGAGAGCGCGTCGATCTGGCGCCCGACGTCGAGCAAGACGAAGTCGTAATGCTGGCGCGCCACGCGCAAAATGCTGTCCATGTGCTCGGGCTTCATGTCGACCGTGTGGCCGGCGTCGTCGGCCGCCGCCAGCACGCCGAAGCCGGACGAGACGTGCACCAGGCACGAGGCCAGGAAGGCGCCGTCCATGCGCGAGATCTGGGCGCACAGATCGGACAGGGTCATGCTCGGCTTTTGATCCGACACGTACAGCGTGGCGTCGCCGAACTGGCCGTGCAGATCCATCAGCAAGACCTTTTTTTGCGCGACCGCCGCCAGCGCGTAGCCGAAATTGGTCGAAATAAAAGTCGCGCCGCTGCCGCCCTTGCAGGAGCTGAACGCGAGCACCTTGCCGTTGCGCATTTGCGTGACGCCGGCCTGGATGTCGATCCGGTCCATCGTCTCGTGGAAGGCCTTGTGCACCAGCGGCAATTGCAGCACCTCGCGCATGCCGGCCCGCATCGCCCGGATCAGCATGTCCTGCTGATGCTCGCGGATGAGCAACATGAAGGCGGCCTGCGGATGCAGCCGCACCAGGCGCTCCATCAGCTCCACTTCGGCCGGCTCGATGTCGCTGGCGTCGAAAACGACCAGCTCGGGCGGCTCCGGCACGATCCGCTCGAGCGCGTCGAGCAGGCCGGCGCGGCTGGCGGCGAACCGCAGCGGCGGCATGCGCGCCGCGCCCTGGGCGGCGAGCTCGGCGTGCAGTTGCGTGTCCTTGGTAATCATCAGCGCTTTCATGGCATTGCCTTTCTCTCGAACTAATTGGGCCAGCTCAAGGACAGCTGGCCATGCCCGGCAAATAGCCGAGCGTCTCGGCCGTCACCACCGTGTCCGAACTGGGTATCGATAAAGCCATCGCGCCGCTGCCAAAACCCAACAGCGGAGGCAGCAGCGGCTGGTATGGCGCCGGGGTGCAAGCGGCGGCGCCGTCGTTCTGGCACAGTCGCGCGCGCACCAGGCGCACGCAATTGGCGCCGTGGGGGGCGTTGGTGCAATTGATCAGGTTGCGGGTCGGACAAGCGGGCAGCGTCGCCACCGGCGCCATCGCCCCGGCGGCGTTCACGGACAGATAGTCGATGCGCACCTGATTGGCGCTGAAGCCGCCCAGGCTCGCGGCGCCGGGTGGCAGCGCGTCCTGCCGCACCGCGAGCATCTGGGCCGCGTTCGAAAAATCGGTCCGGGCGGCGGCGCGGGCGGCCTGGCGGGTGATGTCCTGGGCCGCGTTCCAGACATACATGACGCGCGCGATTTCGATGACTAGAAACACCATGGCCAAAAACAGGCCGAGCAGCAAGGCGAACTCGACGGTTTCAACCCCGCGCTGGCGCGACGACGGCGGCCGAGCGCGCGCGGCGCGCGGAACGGGGCGCGCTTCAGTTCGCATACGGCACGCTGATGTTGGCACTCAGTTGCACGTCTGAAAGCCATGCGAAGCTGACGAGGGCGAGCAGGCTGTCCCCCTGTACGAGGGGCACGACCAGAAACACTTGCATCGCGCTCGGCGCGAGCGAAGAAGCGCCGCAAGAATAGCAGTTGACCAAAAGGGCGCCTGGGTCGGGGAAATCCACACCGCCGGCGCCGAGGGCATCGAGCACGATTTGCCTCGCCGTCGCCACGGCGGCGTCACGTCCAGCCGGGCTGGTGATTTCGGCCCGCGGGGCCGAAGACAAGTAGCGCGCCCCGGCATAGGCGGCTTGCTGCACGGTGTTGTACTGCCAGCTTATGCGTCCGAACTCATACGCCGCCGCCATGAGCATGATGATGACCGGAATGATCAGGGCGAACTCGATCGCCGCGACGCCGTTCTGGGCGCGCCGCCTCAATGGCCGATGGCTCATCTGTATAGCCTCACCGTCGTGCCGATCGGCAGCGCCAGGATGCCGGCGAATTCGCCGCTGATTCTGGTGGCGGCCACGCTCGCCTTGGCGGACATGAAAAATTGCCCGATCGCCAGTACGGTCGCCGTCGAATAATTGCCGCCGACCGGGTCCGGGCAAGCGAGCAGGGGCAGGTTCAATACGCGCCGCTTGGCGACGCCGGGGTGGCTGGGCGCCAATTTATAAGAAGACCCCGGGGCGTGATATGGCGTGTTGGTTGCGGGGTAAGTGCCGGTCGCCGGCCCCGCGCCCGAGGACACCGGGTAGAGCGTGGACCAATTTGTCTTCGCCAGGTTCGGGTAGCTGGCCGGGCTCCCCGCCACCCATTGCGCCGCCATCGCGTAGGACCACAAGACGCCATAGCTGGGCGCAGTGGTTGCGGCGGGCGGCGCGGCGGGATCGGCGACCGTGAGCAGCTTGCCGGACAGCGAGGTGCCCGCCGCCGTCTGCCCGGCCGGCGCGACCGCGGTGGTGCTGAGATGCTCCTTCACGTTGGTGTCGGGCGGCGCGCCGACCGGATCGCAGGGCGCGGAGGCGGCGGTGTACGCGTCGAAGCGCGAATTGAGCTGATCAATCAGTGCGGCCGGAAAGGGAAACTGAACCCGCACCGCGTTCGGCAGGCTCGTCATCGGCATGGTGCCGCTGCAGACGAAGGGCGCAACGTCGGCGATGGCGAAATTGGCGGTGGCGGGATCGTTGATCGGATCGACCAGAAAATTGAGCGGCGCGGTGCCGGCCGGACTCAGGTTGAGCAGGTTGTAATTGATGCCGCGCCGGAAACCCCATTGGACCGCTTCGACCAGCGCGCCGCTGGTGCGTTGCTTCACCGGATTCAATACGTCCGGGTCCAGGGCGCACACGCCCAGTGGCGTCACCGGAATCGCGCTGCGTCCCGCGACGGCGCTGCTGCCGATGCTGAAGCTGTCGAGCGCGGCGCCGTTCACCTGGAGATTGAGGGCGCGGATGAAAGGCAGAGTGACCAGACCGAGCGCGGGATCCAGCGCGCCGGTATCGACCCTGACGTACATGAGGTTGGTGGCCACCCCGGCAACGCTGGCGCCACCCACGTCGAGCCAGTTGGCGTCGGGCGTGCCGGGTATGCCGGGCGAGGTGCTGAAGCGGATGGCCGCGTTGTCCCACACGATGCTGCGGCCGTACTGGTATTTCATGGAGGCTGCGACGGCGGCGGCGGCCGCAACCGCGCTCGCGATGCCGGCGCTGGTGCCGTTGAGTCTGGTCGCCGCCGCCAGCGCCGCGCTGTCGGCCAGATTTTGCAGATCGGTGCGGCGGTTGTAGAGCTGCCCAAGATCGACCGCCGTGCCGATGAAGGTGAGCAGGACCATGAGCATCATGACCAGCATGATGCTCATCGCGCCGCCTTGGCGCGCGGGCGGCATGCATGGGAAATGAAATGGCCGGTTCATCGCTGTGCCGCGGCGGCTTACCTGCCGCCGATGATGAGGGTGGCCGGTTGCGGGGCCGGCTCGGCGAAGGTTTTTTGGTAGTGATCGAACGCCAGCACGGCGCTGCGGCCGTCCATGCCGGCGACCGGATCGGGATTGGCGGCGGCGCCGGGGTCGGCTATTTGACTGGCCATCGCATCGCGCACGGTGGCGCCGAAGCGCCGATCGAATTGCGGCGTGCTGGCGGCGCAGGCCGAGAGCAGGCCGGCGATGGTCAGCGCCGCCAGGCTGCGCCTGGACAACAAGCGGTTCTTCATGGTGTGGCTCCGGTTGCTCACTTCAATTCAAAGCCGGTGCTGCCTTCCGGCCGCGGCGCGGCGGCGGGTTGCGGCGCGGCGCCCTCCATCCGCCCTCCCAGGAAGAATCCGGCGCGGCTTGGCGGGCTGACCCGGTCGGTCGGCAGCGCGTAATTGGCCGGCAAGGGCTTGACCAGGTGCGCGGTCACGACGAACAGCAATTCGGTGCGGTCCTGCTGGAAGTCGGTGCTGCGAAACAAGGCGCCCAGCACCGGCACCTCGCCCAGCACGGGCAGGCCCTTGAGGTTGTTGGACTGGTTATTTTTGATCAGGCCGCCGATGGCGAAGCTTTGGCCGTCGAACAATTGCACGGTGGTCGCCGCCCTGCGCGTCGTGATCAATGGCAGCACGGCGACGCCGGAAAAGCCGGCGGCGCTGATGCCGATGCCTTCGCGCGACAATTCCGACACCTCCGGCGCGACGCGCAAATTGATGCGCCCGCCGGCCAGCACGGTCGGCGTGAAGCGCAGGCCGACGCCGAATTCCTTTTCTTCCAGCGTGACCTTGTTGTTGTCCTGGGCGACCGGAATGAAGATCTTGCCGCCGGCCAGAAAACTGCCCTCCTGGCCGCTGATCGCCATCACGGTCGGTTCGGCCAGGATGCGGATCAAGCCCTCTTGCCGCTGCGCCTCCAGGGTCACGGCGTTGTTGCCCTTGGTGGCGCCCAGCGAACCGCCCAGCGTGCGGGTGAGGAAGTTCGACACCAGCGTGGCGGCCCAGCCGCCGCCGGCCACCCGCAGCGCGGTGCCGGCCTCGAGCTTGTCGAGCAGCGACTTCGACACTTCCGCGATTTTCACTTCCAGCATCACTTGCTGCGGCGCCCTGACGGCGAGCAGATTGATCAAGCGGCTGCTGTGCGCGGCCGCCTCGTTGGCCGCATTCGTGCCCGACTTGATGTTGACGTTGGCCCCCTGGGCGGTGGAGGCGGAGGCGATGGGCGAGGGCGTGGCGGGCGCGGCCTTCTCCTTGGCGGCGCTGTCGGCCGTCAGCGCGCGCACCTGGCGGCGCACATAGGCACCGGCCAGCTCGACCGCGCGCAGCACCGTGGAGGCGTCCTCGACCGTGCCGCTCAGCACCAGGGAGTCGGCGGCGGCGCTGACGCGGATGTCTTTTTCGTCCGGCATCAGGGCCGCCAGCGTCGCCTGCAAACCGGCCGCGTCGACGCCGACCTCGACGTCGAGCACGCTGCACCTGCCACTCCTGCCCTCGATGATCATGTTGGTGGTGCCGACATCGCTGCCCAGCAAGTACAGCGTGTCCGGCGCGATCAGCATCGATTGCACAATGTCCGGATTGCCGACGCTGCGATTGACGACCCCGTCGGGCAGATGCAGCAGCTGCGATTTCCCCATTTGCAGCAGCAAGTGGCCGGGCGCGGCGGCGTCGCCGCCACAATGCAGTCCGGCGCCGGCGACCGGGGACGAGGCCGGCG
>JACMLV010000897.1 GCA_014379395.1 Burkholderiaceae bacterium | reverse complement strand
CGCGTGATGGCGATCTTGGTGACCTGGTCGCTCAGGATGACGATGGCGGCGATGCCCAGCCACGGCAGCAGCGAGGTTTGCGGTCTTGACGAAAAACGGTTGTGAGTGGCCATGACGATCCGGTTGCAATTGAAAACGCCACCGCGCGAACGCGATGGCGGGAGGGATTAAGCGAAGGTGCGCTTCTCGCCGCCGCCGAACAGGTTGCTCGCGCAGCGGCCGCACAGGGTCGGATGCTCGGCATGGGCGCCGACGTCGGCTCGGTAATGCCAGCAGCGCTCGCATTTCGGCGCCTCGGAGGCGGTCACTTGCACCGCCTCCTGCGCCTCGTCGGCCACCTCAACCGCCTCGGCCTGCGAGGTGATGAAGATGAATTTCAAGTCGTCCGCGAGGCTGGCCAGCAGCCGGTACTTGGCGCCGGCGGCCTTCACTTTCAATTCCGCCTGCAGCGACGAGCCGATCGCGCCCGAGGTGCGCAGGTCTTCGAGCTGCTTGGTGACGTCGGTGCGCACCGCGCGCAGGGCGCTGAATTTCTCCAGCAGCGCGGCCGCGTCGGCCACCTTTGGCAACTCCCACCAGGTCTGGGTGAAGATGGTTTCGTCGCTGGCTTGATAGGCGTCGGCGCCGGCGAACACGGCCCAGGCTTCCTCGGCCGTGAAGGAGAGCGTCGGCGCCATCAGGCGCAGCAGGCTTTGCGTCAGGTGCCACAGCGCGGTCTGGGCCGAGCGCCGCGCGGCGGATGTCGGCGCGCAGGTGTACAGGCGGTCCTTCAGGATGTCGAGGTAGAAGCCGCCCAGGTCTTCCGAGCAGTAGGTCTGCAGGGCCGAGATCACCGGGTGGAATTCGTAGTCGCTGTAGTGCTGCACGATCTGCGCTTGCAGCGCGGCCATGTTGGCCAGCGCGTAGCGGTCGATCTCGAGCAGTTGCTCGACCGGCAGCGCGTCCTTGGCCGGATCGAAGTCCGAGGTGTTGGCCAACAGGAAGCGCAGCGTGTTGCGGATGCGGCGGTAGGATTCGGTGACGCGCTTGAGGATCTCGTCCGAGATCGACAGTTCGCCCGTGTAGTCGGTCGAGGCCACCCACAGGCGCAGGATGTCGGCGCCCAGCGTGTCGTAGACCTTTTGCGGCGCGACCACGTTGCCCTTCGACTTGGACATCTTCTTGCCCTCGCCGTCGACCACGAAGCCGTGCGTGAGCAGCGCCTTGTAGGGCGGGCGGCCGTTCAGCATCGACGAGGTCAAGAGCGAGGAGTGGAACCAGCCGCGGTGCTGGTCCGAGCCTTCGAGGTACAGGTCGGCCGGGAAGTGCGACTGGGCCGCGTGCGAACCCTTGCCGGCCGGACCGCCGAGCACGGTCTGGTGGGTGGTGCCGGAATCGAACCAGACGTCGAGCGTGTCGCGGTTCTTGACGTACTGCTCGGCGTCGGCGCCCAGCATTTCTTTCGGGTCGAGCGCGAGCCAGGCGGCGATGCCGTCTTTTTCGATCAGTTGCGCCACTTGCTCGAGCAGTTCGGGCGTGCGCGGATGCAGCTCGCCGCTTTCCTTGTGCACGAAGAAGGCCATCGGCACGCCCCACTGGCGCTGGCGCGACAGGGTCCAGTCGGGCCGGTTGGCGATCATGCCGTGCAGGCGGGCCTGGCCCCAGTCAGGGAAGAACTCGGTCTCGTCGATGCCCTTGAGCGCGGTTTGGCGCAGGGTCGGGCCGCCGTCCTTCGGCGTGACGTCCATGCCGGCGAACCATTGCGAGGTGGCGCGGTAGATGATCGGGGTCTTGTGGCGCCAGCAGTGCATATAGCTGTGGGGCGTCATCTTGAGCTGGAACAGCGAGCCGGCGGCGCCCAGGGCGTCGCAGATCGGCTTGGACGCCTCCCAGATGGTCATGCCGGCGAACAGCGGTAGCCAGGACGCGTATTTGCCGTCGCCCATGACCGGCTTCAGGATCTCGTCGTCCTTCACGCCATGCGCCTTGCAGGAGATGAAGTCGTCCACGCCGTAGGCCGGCGCCGAGTGCACGATGCCGGTGCCGCTGTCGGTGGTGACGTAGTCGGCGAGGTAGACCGGCGACAGGCGCGCGTAGCCCGGATCTTGCGAGGCGAGCGGATGGTGGAAGCTGATGCCGCCCAGCTTGGCGCCTTCGCAGGTGGCGAGGACGCGGCCTTGCAGTTCGTAGCGTTCGAGGCAGTCGGCGACCAGGTCCTGGCCCAGGATCAACAGCAGCGGCTGGCCGTCGCGGCTCGTCTCGACCAGCGCGTAGACCGCCTCCGGATGGACGTTCAGGGCCTGGTTGGACGGGATGGTCCAGGGCGTCGTGGTCCAGATGACGATGCGGCCGTTGTCGGTCGGCAGGCTAGGCAAGCCGAAGGCGGCGGCGATTTTCTCCGGCTGGGCGAACGGGAAGCCGACGTCGATGGCCGGATCGCGCTTGTCCTGGTATTCCACTTCCGCCTCGGCCAGCGCCGAGCCGCAGTCGAAGCACCAGTTGACGGGCTTGAGGCCGCGGTAGACGTAGCCTTTTTCGAGCAGGGTGCCGAGCGCGCGCAATTCGTCGGCCTCGTTGCCGTGCGCCATGGTCAGGTACGGCGCATCCCATTCGCCGAGCACGCCCAGGCGGATGAAGTCCTTCTTCTGGCGCTCGACCTGCTCGGTGGCGTAGGCGCGCGCCTTGGTCATCACCTCGGCCGCCGGCAGGTTCTTGCCGTGCAGTTTTTCGATCTGGATCTCGATCGGCATGCCGTGGCAATCCCAGCCCGGCACATACGGCGCGTCGTAGCCGGACAGCGTGCGCGCCTTGACCACCATGTCCTTCAGGATTTTATTGACGGCGTGGCCGATGTGGATGTCGCCGTTGGCGTACGGCGGGCCGTCGTGCAGCACGAACTTCGGCCGACCGGCGGCAGCCTTGCGGATGCGCTGGTAGATTTTTTTGTCCTGCCACTCCTTGACCCATTGCGGCTCGCGCTTGGCCATGTCCCCGCGCATCGGGAACGGCGTTTCGGTCATGTTGACCGGGTATTTGCTGTCGGGTTTTTTGGCGGATTTTTGTGGTTTTGGCGTGACGGGTTTGCTGTTATCGGACATGTTTTTCTTCAGAGATATTGGTATTCGGTGTCAAGGGGCGCGCAGCGCCGGGCGGGGCGGGAGTGGCCTCAAATTCGGTCGGTCGCGGTGGTCACGCTGTTGCGGCGCTCGAAAAAGGCGCGCGCCTGGTTGGAGTCGCGCGCGATGGCGGCGGTCAGGGTCGGCAAATCATTGTATTTTTCTTCGTCGCGCAGTTTATCGAGGAATTCGACGCGCACCAGTTCGCCGTAGCAGGACTGGGCGAAGTCGAACAGATGCACTTCGAGCAGCACGCGGCCGCTGTCGTCGACCGTGGGGCGCACGCCGAGGCTGGCGACGCCCGGTTGGGGCTGCTCGCCCAGGCCATGCACTTGGACCACGAAGATGCCCGACAGCGCGCAGCGGTGCGCGACGCGCAGGTTGAGCGTCGGAAAACCGAGCGTGCGTCCCAGCTTCTTGCCGTGGATGACGTGGCCGGAAATCGAATACGGATGGCCGAGCAGTTGTTCGACGTGGGGGAAATCGCCCTCGGCCAGCGCGGTGCGCACCGCCGACGAGGAGATGCGCTTGCTGCCGCTGGTGACGGTGGCCAGGGTTTCGACCTGGAAGCCATATTTTTCGCCGGCCTCTTGCAGCATGGCGACGTTGCCGGCGCGCTTGGCGCCGTAGCAGAAGTCGTCGCCGACCATCAGCCATTTGACGTGCAAGCCTTCGACCAGCACGCGCTCGACGAATTCCTGCGGCGACAGCGCGGCGAACTGGGCGCTGAAGTGTTCGACGATGACGCGGTCGATGCCGGCGTCCGACAGCGATTGCAATTTGTCGCGCAGGTTGGCGATGCGTGGCGGCGCGTTCGACATGTCGCCGGCGCGCTGGGCGAAAAATTCGCGCGGATGCGGCTCGAACGTCATGACGGCAGCTTCCAGACCCCGTTCGGCGGCGGCGGCGCGCACGCGCCCGAGCAGTGCCTGGTGGCCGAAGTGGACGCCGTCAAAATTGCCGATTGTCAGCGCACAGGGCGCGCGCGCTTGTGCATTGGGAAGTCCGCGGAATACCTTCATAGGAATCGAGATCAAAAACTGTCGCTAAACCTTGGATTATACGGACAGTTTCCGGGTTTCACACCAGCAATGGGCGCGGGTGGCCAAATTGAGCCGGCAAAAAAACACAAGCGCGCTGCGGGCGGGCGCGCTTTTGACGGATGTGGACAGATCTGGCGGCGGCCTACGCGGGGCGCCTTGTGGGCGCGGCCTACGCGGCGCGATTCAGTTGCAAGATCCAGTAGCGGGCCAGATCGGCGCTGCCGTCTTTGCCTTGCACCGCTTTCAAGGCCGCCAGCGCCTCCGGTTTCTTGCCCGCGTTGGCGTAGGCGATGCCAAGGTGCAGTCTGGCCTCTTCGGGATACTTTAAACCGCCCATTCTGAGCGCCTGATTCATCAGGGCCAGGCCATGCGCCGCATTGCCTTGGCTGACCAGCGCAAAGCCGAGCGCGGCCAGTTTGTCGGCCTCTTTGTTGCGCACTAGTTCCGCTTCGGTCGCGGCGGCGTTTTTGACGCTGTCGGCCAAGTCTCGGGCCGCCAGATCCTTGAGGCGCTGGTGGCGGGCGACATTGTTGCCGTTGCCCAGTGCGCCGCTTTTATAGCCTTGCTCGACGACGTGAACCGCCTCGGCCGGATTGCCGGCCAACAGCGCCAACTGGGCGATTTCCATGTAGTCGGCCGGTTTGCTGACCAGCCCGTGAACCAGCTTGAGGCGCGCGACGTCGAGCGCCAGACGATCGGAAAAGCCCGGCTTGGTCGACACGCGGCTGAGCAGATCGGCCCAGTAGCTCGGTTTCGGATGGTTGGCGGCCAGCTTCTCGAGCGTGGCGATGTAGGCCGCCTTGTCGTTTTGTTTGTGCGCGATGTTGGCCAGCATTTGCAACTGGCTTTCGGAGGCGCCGTGGCCGGCGGTTTCAGCTTGCAATTGTTTGGCCGCCGCCGCGTAATTGCCGCTCAGGTAGTAAGACTGGAGCAGCAGTTCGCGCATTTGCGGCGTGTCGGCGTCCTTGAGCGAACGGTTGATCCAGGTGATCGCCTTGGGCCAATCCTTGGCGCGGTAGTACATGCCGGCCAGCGCCTGGGTGAATTTGGGCACGTCGGCAGCCGGCAGGCGGCCCGAGTTGAGCACGGATTCGAAGGCGTGGATGGCCGCCTCGTTGTCGCCGGCGGCGGCTGCGGCCGAGGCGCGCAGGCGCTCGATCTGATACGTTTCGGCGGCGCTCTTGCCGGCAACGCCGTCGGCCTCGCGCAACTTGGCCAGCGCTTCCCGGCTTTTGCCGGCCAGGGCAAGCTTTTGCGCCTCCAGCACGGGCTTGGCCACTTCGGCGCGCACGTTTTCGCGTCCCTGCGCAGCCGCGCGCGCGGGCGCGAACCCGGCCAGCGGCGCGGCCGCCACCAATGCGGTGGCGGCCAAGGCCAGGCCGAGATGGGCAAGACGAAACTTGAACATGGAAACCCTTTTAGTGGCCGACGCCCTTACTGGAATTGCTCGTTGCCAACCAGCCCGATCTTGGTCACGCCCAGACGCTGGGCCGCCGCCATCACGCCGGCGACGACCTTGTAGGCCACCAGCTTGTTGGGTCGCAGGTGCAGCTCCGGTTGCTCGGGCTGGGCGGCCACGCCGGCCAGCTTGGCTTCGAGCGCGGCGCGGTCCGACACCACCTGGCCGTCCCACAAAATGGTGCCGTCGAAATCGACGTCGAGCGTGACGACCACCGGCTCCTGGGTCAGCGGCGGCGGCGTGCCGACCGGCATGTTCAAATTGACCGAATGGTTTTGCTTCGGGATGGTGATGATCAGCATGATGATGAGCACCAGCATCACGTCGATCAGCGGCGTCATGTTCATTTCCATCATGGGTTCCGGCTCGCCCGATTTGGCGCCGCCGGAACCGACATTCATACTCATGATATTTCCTTAAAAGAAGTCGACACTCAGCCTTTGTCGGGCGGCTCGGTGATGAAGCCGACCTTTTGAATGCCGGCGCGCTGGGTGGTGTAGATCACCCGGCCGATGAATTCATAGCGGGTGTCCTGGTCGCCGCGCACGTGCACCTCGGGTTGCGGCAGTTTGACCGCCTCCACCTTCAGAAATTCGAACAGTGCGTCGGTGTTCTTCATCCGGGTCTGGTTCCAGTAAATCTCGCCATCCTTGTTGACCACGATGTTGATGTTTTCCGGCTTGGCCTTCAACAAATGGTTGGTCTCGGCGGGCAGCGCGATCTTTTGCAGCTTGAGCACCACCGGGCTGGTGATGAGGAAGATGATGAGCAACACGAGCATGATGTCGACCAGCGGCGTGGTGTTAATCTCCGACATCACCGCGTCTTCCTCTGCGTCCTCGGAGCCGATGTTCATCGACATGATTTATCCGATCTTTTTGGCGCCGGCGGCGCGCCCGGCTTCGCTGGTCGACATCGCGCCTGAGATCAGCACAGAGTGCACGTCGGCGCTGAACGAGCGCACGTCCTCCATCGCGCTCTTGTTGCGGCGCACCAGCCAGTTGTAGCCCAGCACGGCCGGCACGGCCACGAACAGGCCGAAGGCGGTCATGATCAAGGCTTCGCCGACCGGACCGGCGACCTTGTCGATCGAGGCGTTGCCGGTCATGCCGATGTTGGTCAGCGCGCCGTAGATGCCCCACACGGTGCCGAACAGGCCGATGAAGGGCGCGGTCGAGCCGACCGTGGCCAGGAACGACAGGCCGTCTTGCAGGCGCGACTGGACTTTTTCGACCGCGCGCTGGATCGACATCGTGACCCAGGTCGACAGGTCGATTTGTTCGAGCAGGGCGCCGTCGTGGTGCAGCGTGGCCTTGGTGCCCGATTCGGCGATGAAGCGGAACGGGCTGCCTTCGTTGAGCATGGCCGAGCCGGCGGCGATCGACGGCGCTTTCCAGAACTTGGTCGCGGTTTCCTTCGCCTGGCGGAAAATCTTCATTTGATCGATCAGCTTGGTGACGATGATGTACCAGCTGCCCATCGACATCAGCGCGAGGATCAAGAGGGTGGCGCGCGGCACGAACCCGCCGGCCCACACCGCTTCGATGCCGAACGGATTATTGACTTCCTCCTTGTCGCCGGCCTTGGCGGGCAGGCCAGTATCGGCCGCGGCCGCGGCGGCCGGCGCGCCAGCCGTGGCGGCGGGCGGCGT
>JACMLV010000896.1 GCA_014379395.1 Burkholderiaceae bacterium | reverse complement strand
TCGTCGTCCATGTCCGAAAAAGTCGGCGCCGGTTTTGGCGCTGGGCGCGGTGGCGGCGCGGACTGCTGCTGGCGCGGGGCAGGCGCCGGCCGGCTGCTCTCGTACGAACCGGCGCCGTCGTCCATCGAGTCGCCGCCCATGCCTTGACGGCCACCCAACATCTGCATGTTTTCCGCGATGATGTCGGTCGCGTATTTCTCGACGCCATCCTTGTCCGTGTACTTGCGCGTTTGCAGGCGCCCTTCGACGTAGACCGACGAGCCCTTTTTCAGGTACTGGCCGACGATCTCGGCCAGGCGGCCGAAGAACGAGATGCGGTGCCATTCGGTCTGCTCTTTTTGCTCGCCGGTGTTGCGGTCCTTCGATTTGTACGAGGTCGCGACGGCGATGTTGGCGATCGCGTCGCCGCTCGGCATGTAGCGGATCTCCGGATCGCGCCCCAAATTGCCGACGATGATGACTTTGTTCACTGATGCCATGAATAACTCCTGTTGAACTGCGGCGGCAAGCCGCAACGCGATAGATTTTTTATCAGACGGGGATTATAAGCCAGCGCCTCGCCCAAAGCACCCCATTTCGGTGCCCGCCCACCGCCGCCGGCCGCCCGGTTCGCGGCCAAAAGTGCTTATGTCATAACGGAAACGCCGCCCCAAATACTGTTATTATATACAGTGTCGGCGCCAGACCGCATCACTTGGCGTCAAGCGGCCGCGCCGGCCGCGGCCGGGGCCAAGTCAGCGCGGACGCAACGAAACCCGGCTATAGTACTGGGTTGACCGTTTTTGGCCTCCGTTATCGCTGGTTTTGGCGCGCGCCGGCCTCGCATCACTACAGAAAGCAAGGCACATGGAACAGATCCGCATTCGCGGTGCACGTACGCACAACTTAAAGAACATCAATCTCGATCTCCCGCGTAACAAGCTGATCGTCATTACCGGCCTGTCCGGCTCCGGCAAGTCCTCGCTGGCCTTCGACACGCTCTACGCGGAGGGCCAGCGGCGCTATGTCGAGTCGCTCTCGGCCTACGCGCGTCAGTTCCTGCAACTGATGGAAAAGCCGGACGTCGATCTGATCGAGGGGCTCTCGCCCGCCATTTCGATCGAACAAAAAGCGACCTCGCACAATCCACGCTCGACGGTCGGCACGGTCACCGAGATCCACGATTACCTGCGCCTCTTGTACGCGCGGGTGGGCACGCCCTACTGCCCCGACCACCCGGAGAACGCGCTCGCCGCGCAGTCGGTGTCGCAGATGGTCGACGCGGTGCTGGCGATGCCGCAGGACACCAAGCTGATGATCCTCGCGCCCGTGGTCGCCAACCGCAAGGGCGAGCACGTCGACCTGTTCGCGCAGATGCAGGCGCAGGGCTTCGTGCGCTTTCGCGTGCAAAGCGGCACGCACGAGGCGCGCATCGTCGAGGTCGACGATCTGCCCAAGCTGAAGAAGACGGAGAAGCACACCATCGACGTCGTCGTCGACCGGGTCAAGGTCAATCCCGAGATCAAGCAGCGCCTGGCCGAGAGTTTCGAGACCGCGCTGCGCCTGGCCGACGGCCGCGCCGTGGTGCTGGAAATGGATCGCGCCGCGGAAGGCCGGGCCGCGGAAGGCCGCGCCGCGGAAGGCAGCGCCAAGGAGCACGTCTTCTCCAACAAGTTTGCCTGCAATGTCTGCGGCTATGCGCTGCAGGAGCTGGAACCGCGCCTGTTCTCGTTCAACAATCCGATGGGCGCCTGCCCGGAGTGCGACGGCCTCGGCCACATCGAGTTCTTCGATCCGAAGCGCATCGTCGCCTTCCCCAACCTGTCGCTCGCCTCGGGCGCCGTCAAGGGCTGGGACCGGCGCAACCAGTTCTATTTCCAGATGCTGTCAAGCCTGGCGACCTTCTATGAGTTCGACCTCGACATGCCGTTCGAGCAGTTGGCGCTGGACGCCCAGCAGGTGGTGCTGTACGGCTCGGGCAAGCAGGCCATTCCGTTCGCCTACATCAACGAGCGCGGGCGCAGCGTGATCAAGGAGCACGCCTTCGAGGGCGTGGTCACCAATCTGGCGCGGCGCTACCGCGAAACCGATTCGATGGCGGTCAAGGAGGAGTTGGCCAAGTTCATCAACGAGAAGGAATGCCCGTCCTGCCACGGCGCCCGGCTGCGCGTCGAGGCGCGCTTCGTCAAGGTCGGCAACGGCGCCCAGCAGCGCGCGATCTACGAGGTGGCGGGCTATCCGCTGCGCCAGGCGCTGCAGTTTTTCCAAGAGCTCGAACTGACCGGCTCGAAGAAGGAGATCGCCGACCGCGTCGTCAAGGAAATCATCTCGCGCCTGAAGTTCTTGAACAACGTCGGCCTCGACTACCTGTCGCTCGACCGCAGCGCCGACACCCTGTCGGGCGGCGAGGCGCAGCGCATCCGGCTCGCCTCGCAGATCGGCTCCGGCCTGACCGGCGTGATGTATGTGCTCGACGAGCCGTCGATCGGCCTGCACCAGCGCGACAACGACCGCCTGATCGAGACCCTCAAGCACCTGCGCGACATCGGCAACAGCGTGCTGGTGGTCGAGCACGACGAGGACGCCATCCGCACCGCCGACTACATCGTCGACATGGGCCTGGGCGCGGGCGTGCACGGCGGCGAGATCATCGCCGAGGGCACGCTCGACGACATACTGAAAAACAAGCATTCGCTCACCGCGCAATATCTGAACGGCACGCTCGGCATCGCCGTGCCGGCCAAGCGCCAGCAGGCCAACCCGGACAAGCAGTTGGTGATCGCCGGCGCCACCGGCAACAACCTCAAAAACGTCTCGCTGCAACTGCCGATCGGCCTGCTCACCTGCGTCACCGGCGTGTCCGGCTCGGGCAAGTCCTCGCTGGTGAACGACACGCTGTACCCGGCCCTGTCGCGCCACCTGTACGGCTCGCAGACCGAGCCGGCGCCGCACGACTCGATCAGCGGGCTGGAGCATTTCGACAAGGTGATCTCGGTCGACCAGGCGCCGATCGGACGCACGCCGCGCTCCAACCCGGCCACCTACACCGGCCTGTTCACGCCGATCCGCGACCTGTTCGCCACCGTGCCGACGGCCAAGGAGCGCGGCTACAGCGCCGGGCGCTTCTCGTTCAACGTCAAGGGCGGGCGCTGCGAGGCCTGCCAGGGCGACGGCGTGCTCAAGGTCGAGATGCATTTCCTGCCGGACGTATACGTGCCGTGCGACGTCTGCCACGGCAAGCGCTACAACCGCGAGACGCTCGAGGTGCAGTACAAGGGCAAGAACATCACCGAGGTGCTGGGCATGACGGTCGAGGAGGCGCACGTGTTCTTCAAGCCGGTGCCGCTGATCGCGCGCAAGCTGCAAACCCTGCTCGACGTCGGCCTCGGCTACATCCGCCTGGGCCAGAGCGCGACCACGCTGTCGGGCGGCGAGGCGCAGCGCGTCAAGCTGTCGCTGGAACTGTCCAAGCGCGACACCGGCCGCACGCTCTACATCCTCGACGAGCCGACCACCGGCCTGCACTTCCACGACATCGACCTGCTGCTGAAGGTGATCCACCGCCTGCGCGACCAGGGCAACACGCTCGTCATCATCGAGCACAACCTGGACGTCATCAAGACCGCCGACTGGATCGTCGACCTGGGGCCGGAGGGCGGCGCCGGCGGCGGCATGATCATTGCCAGCGGCACGCCGGAGGAAGTGGCGGCCAATCCGGCCAGCGTGACCGGGCGTTATCTGGGACCGCTGCTGCAACAAAAATAGGCGCGTTCGGGGAAGGTATAAAGTTGACAGCGACATGCACCCCAAGGAGAGCAATCATGGTGTCGAGGAAAACATTAACCTTCCGTGCATCATTTGAGTTCGCCGAGCAAACGAGGTTTTTCGCCAAATCGGCCAACCTGCCTCTATCCGCATATATCAGCGAGGCGGTACGGGAAAAGAACGAGCGCCAGATCGCGGCACGCATGCGATTTTTGTCGCGCCGGCTTGGCGCAGAAAGCGCGCGAGTCAATCGGGAATTCGAGGCCGCTGCGGAAACCAGCTTTGCCCCGTGAATCATTCAAAAAGACGTTCTCAACGGCCATCCCGTCCGGCCACCATCGCAGTTCCTAGGGTGGGCACCGCTTTTGTGCCCACGCGGTGCACGCTTCCGCGTGGGCACAAAAGCATGCCTCGGCGGCCCCACCTCGGCGGCCCCACCCACACTACGTTTCTCGCCCCAACTCCCAGTACATTTAACAGTCACCATAAAAAAACGGCGCGTATCGAACGCGCCGTTTTTTATTGGGGCAGCCCGAGGATTAGTCGGCCAGACGCTTTTCCAGCTGCGCCTTGTTGGCCACCAGCTCTTGCGGCAGGTGGTGTTCAAGCAGCTTGAACAGGTCGGCGTGCAGCTTCAACTCTTCGCGCCAGGCCGCCTTGTCGATCGAGGTGATCTGGTCGAACTGTTCTTGCGTGAACGACAGGCCATCCCAGTTCAGGTCGCCGAACTGCGGCGTCACGCCGAAGATGTTCTCGACGCCGCCGGCGGTGCCCTTGATGCGCTCGAGCATCCACTTCATGACGCGCATGTTGTCGCCGAAGCCAGGCCAGACGAACTTGCCGTTCTCGTCGGTGCGGAACCAGTTGACGCAGTAGATCTTCGGCACGGCGGCGCCGCTCGCCTCGATCTTCTTGCCCATGTCCAGCCAGTGCTGGAAGTAGTCGGCCATGTTGTAGCCCATGAACGGCAGCATCGCGAACGGGTCGCGGCGCACCACGCCCATTTGGCCGGCGGCGGCGGCGGTGGTTTCCGAACCCATCGTCGCGGCCATGTAGACGCCTTCGATCCAGTTGCGCGCTTCGGTCACCAGAGGCACGGTGGTCGAACGGCGGCCGCCGAAGATGAAGGCCGAGATCGGCACGCCGGCCGGATCGTTCCAGGCCGGGTCGAGCACCGGGTTTTCGGTCGCGGAGACGGTGAAGCGCGAGTTCGGGTGGGCCGCCTTGGCGCCGTTGCCCGGGGTCCAGTCCTGGCCCTGCCAGTCGATCAGGTGCGCAGGCGCTTCCTTGGTCAAACCTTCCCACCAGACGTCGCCGTCGTCGGTCAGGCCGACGTTGGTGAAGATGGTGTTCTGGCGCACCGAGGCCAGGCAGTTGTAGTTGGTCTTGTCGTTGGTGCCGGGGGCGACGCCGAAGTAGCCCGCCTCAGGATTGATCGCGTACAGACGGCCGTCCTTGCCCGGCTTGATCCATGCGATGTCGTCGCCGATGGTGGTCACTTTCCAGCCCTTGAAGCTGGCCGGCGGGATCAGCATCGAGAAGTTGGTCTTGCCGCAGGCCGATGGGAAGGCGGCGGCGATGTAGTGCTTCTCGCCGCTCGGCGCTTCGACGCCGAGAATGAGCATGTGTTCCGCCAGCCAGCCGCTGCCGCCGGCTTGCGCCTCCTGGTAACCCATGTTGGAGGCGATGCGCAGCGCGAAGCATTTCTTGCCCAGCAGCGCGTTGCCGCCGTAGCCCGAGCCGTAGGACCAGATTTCGCGCGTCTCGGGGAAATGGACGATGTACTTGGTGGCGTTGCACGGCCACTTGACGTCGGCCTGGCCGGCCTTGAGCGGCGCGCCGACGGAGTGGACGCACGGCACGAAGGCGCCGTCGGCGCCGAGCACGTCGTACACGGCGCGGCCCATGCGGGTCATGATCTTCATGTTGACGGCGACGTAAGGCGAATCCGACAGTTCGACGCCGATGTGGGCGATCGGCGAGCCCAGCGGGCCCATCGAGAACGGCACCACGTACATCGTGCGCCCGCTCATGCAGCCGTCGAACAGGCCGTTCAGGGTGCCGCGCATTTCATCGGGGGCCATCCAGTTGTTGGTCGGGCCGGCTTGCTCCTTGGTGGCCGAGCAGATGTAGGTGCGGTCCTCGACGCGCGCCACGTCGGACGGATCCGAGCAGGCCAGGTAGGAGTTCGGGCGCAATTCCGGATTCAGCTTCTTCATCGTGCCGGCGGCGACCATCTCGCCGCACAGGCGGTCGTACTCTTCCTGCGAACCATCGCACCAGTAGATGCGGTCCGGCTTGGTCAGCGCGGCGATTTCCGCGACCCAATTGATCAGTTTTTGTTGTTTGATGTAAGCTGGTACGTTCAGAGCGGCAACGCCGTTCATGACAGGTTGATTCATAGTTTGGGTCTCCAAGGCCGGTAAGAAAGTTCGTCCAGACAGGGCAGGATCGTCGTCAGCTCGTGGCTTGCGCGGGGGGGCCATTCGGGTAAATGGTTTCTGCGGTGCGGCGGTCGTGTCGCTTGCGTCCGCGATGGACGCGCACCCCGATATTTGATCAGGCTGCTAAACATATTGTTTCAAATCAAAATGCGAATGCTAAAAAGTGTCGCCGATTGTACACCTGCCAATATGCGAATCCATCAAAAGGGCGGGAGAAATTGTTGAGTGTTGCAGCGAGCCGATGCCTGCCTTGCCGATCGGCCCGTTTTCCTTTAAAAATCTTTCCATTCCAGTTAGCAAAATATGAAAATTGCCATCCTCGACGACTATCAGGACTGCGTGCGCGATCTGGCCTGCTTTCCGCTATTGGACGGGCACGAGGTCAAGGTGTTCAACAGCTCGACGCGCGGCGTCGGCCAGCTGGCGATCCGGCTGGCGCCGTTCGACGCGCTGGTGCTGATCCGCGAGCGCAGCAGCTTGAGCCGCGCGCTGCTGGCCCGGCTGCCCAATCTGAAACTGATTTCCCAGACCGGCAAGGTGAGCGGCCACATCGACGTGGCGGCGGCGACCGAGCTGGGCATCGCGATCGCCGAGGGCGCGGGCGACCCGACCGCGCCGGCCGAGCTGACCTGGGCCTTGATCATGGCGGCCCAGCGCCATATTCCGGCCTACGCCAACAATTTAAAGGATGGTTTATGGCAAACCGTGTCGATCAATGAGAGCTTCAACATGATCGGAACAAAGCTCAAGGGACGCACGCTGGCGATCTGGGGCTACGGCAAGATCGGCCGACTGGTCGCCGGCTACGGGCGCGCCTTCGGCATGAACGTGCTGGTCTGGGGTGGCGAGGCCAGCCGCGCCGCCGCGGTGGAAAGCGGCTATCAGGCCGCCGCGTCGAAAGCGGAATTTTTCGAGCGGGCCGACGTGCTCACGCTGCACCTGCGCCTGAACGACGCCACGCGCGGCGCGGTGACGGCGCTTGACCTGGCGCGCATGAAGCCGAGCGCCTTGTTCGTCAACACCAGCCGCGCCGAGCTGGTCGAGGAAGGCGCGCTGGAGGCGGCCCTGCGCGCGCGCCGTCCGGGCCGGGCCGCGCTCGACGTGTTCGAGACCGAGCCGCTGAAGCCCGATTCGCTGCTGCTGCGCATGCCCCACGTGCTGGCCACGCCGCACCTCGGCTATGTCGAAAAAGACAGCTATGAATTGTATTTCCGGGCCGCGTTCCAGAACATCGTCGACTTCGCGGCCGGCCATTGCGGCAAGCTGCTGAACCCGGAGTACTTGCCGGCGCGCCAAGCCAAAGACGCATCCTGAATCAACGCAATTCCGGCACGCCGTTCAGGTTGATTGGCGACGCCGGCAACGCGTGGGCGCGGCTCCACAAGCCGGCCCAGCCGGGCGGCCAGGACAAGGCCGGCCCGGAATACGCGGGCAAGGTGGCGCGCACCGCGATCACCGGCACCGGCGGCATCTCCGGCAACAGTTGCCCGTTCGCCGGGCGCTGCATGTCCAGGCTGTACATATACCCCGGCAACAAGGCCTCGCACACGCCGTCGAACCAGACCGTGTGATCCTCGTCGCGCCCCAGCGCCTGGGCCAGCCCGTGCGGATCGAAGCGCGCCAGCGCGTGCACCAGCTCCTCGGCCGAGGCGCCCGGCTTGTCGCCCCAGCCCATCACAGGATTGACGTTGTAATCGGCGCCCGAGCCATACCAGCCCTCGCGCCAGGGCCGCTGCATCCAGTCGCGCGAGCCGGTGAACAGATGCCAGCGCCAATGCAGGCCGGACGGCTTGGGCCACGAATACAGGTACAGGCGCTGATAACCGGCGCGGTGCAGCTGGCGCACCATTTCCATCAGGCGCGCGTGGGGCATGCGGTCGGGCGGCGCGCGCCGGAACAGGATCGCCTCGCCGTCGGCGAACTGCACCTCGTCGGTCGACAGATTCAAGTCCAAGGTTCGCATTTCGCTGCCGAAACGGGCCGCGATCCAGCCCGTCAGGAGGTTGACCGACGTGATCACGCCATAGCCGCGATGGCGATGGAAAATAACCGTACCTGGAGCGAGCACTTGCATGGGGATCAACCGGGCAAAGGAACCAGTGTACTCACAGATCGCCCACTTTTCCAGTTGAGCGTGAGTCGATTTCTTGATCGCGGCGCTGGCGTCGCCGCACGTCGCGGCCACCCCGGTTATGATGCGATTCCCCCCGACACAAGAGAGCATCATGACTTTGCGCATCGTCGCCACCGGCGGCACTTTTGACAAGCACTACAACGAATTGAACGGCACGCTCGGCTTTCAGGACAGCCATTTGCCGGCCGCCCTCGCGCGCGCGCGCCTGACGCTCGCCGTCACGCTCGAACAACTGCCGCTGCTCGACTCGCTCGACATGGTCGACGCCGACCGCGCGCGCGTGCTGGCCGCCTGCCGGGCGGCGCCTGAGGCGGCCATCGTCATCGTCCACGGCACCGACACGATGCGCGAGACGGCGGCGGTACTGGGCGCGGCCGGGCTCGACAAGACCATCGTCTTCACCGGCGCCATGATTCCCTACGAGATCGCCCACTCCGACGCGCTGTTCAACCTCGGCCTGGCCTGCGGCGTGGCGCAAACCCTGCCCGCCGGCGTCTACGTGGCGATGAACGGCAAGATCTTCCCGTGGGACAAAGTGCACAAGAACCGCGCCGCCGGCGTGTTCCAGCCGCTGTAGGCGCGGACCAACGCCGGACGCGAAAAAGCCCGCTCGAGCGGGCTTTTCGTTTAGCGGGAGGAGCAGCTAAAGGGCGGCGCGTCAGGCCTTCGCTTCGCCGCCCAGCGCTTCGACGATGTCGGCCATCATCTTGCTCAGTTCGCCCGTCATCAGCATCATGTCGCCGTCGAAACGTTCCTCGTCGTTCTTGGTGCTCGATTCGGTCTCCTTGATCACGTCGAGCGGCTTGACGCCCTTGATCGCCAGCGATTCGGTCAGCACGAAGGAGATCTTGTCGTCCCACGTCATCGCCAGGCGGGTGCATTGCTTGCCGGCGGCGATGTGGCGCCGCACGTCGTCCGCCTCCAGCGTGTGCTTCACGTAGCGCACGGTGGCCTTGCTCTCGCCGGTGGCGCGCAGCTCGGTGTCCATGTCGACCGTGAAGCCGGCCGGCGCGTCGTCCGCCTGCAGCCATTCGGTCATCACCGCGACCGGCGAGCGCTGCACGCGCAGGCTCTCCAGCGGCAACTTGTCGACCGCCTTCAACAGCAGCTTGATCACTTCGTCGGCCTTGCCCGGGCTGGCCGCGTCCACCACCAGCCAGCCGTTGACCGGGTCGATCCAGGTCCAGACGTTGCTGCGGATGCTGAAGGCGCGCGGCAGCAGTTCGTCGGCCACGCGCTCCTTGAGTTCTTTCATGGCCTTCTTGCCGGGCGCGAAACCTTGCGCCTCTTCCATCTCGGCGGCGCGCGCCTTGGCGACTTGGTTGATGACCGAGTTCGGCAACAGCTTCTTTTCGGTGCCGAGCAGGATCAGCATCTGCTTGTTGACCGTGTGCACCAGCGAGCCGTTATTGCGCGGCGAATCCCACCCCTGGCGCAGCATGTCCATGCTGGAGGCCGGCACGAAGGCGTGCGGCGCCAGCGCCTGTTCCATCTGTTCCGGGGTGAACGCCCAAGGAGCGGGCAAGCGATAAATCTGCAGATTCTTGAACCACATAATATTGTCTTCCGTTATTTCATTAGTGCCAGAGGAACGCCATTCTACACGCTGCGCGATGCAGTCCGGCATGCTCGATTCACGCTCAATTCACAATTAATTAGCCATTTTCCAGCGCCGCCTCCTGCCCGAACAGCGACAGTTGCAGCGCGTTCGCCGGCGCGCCCAGACGCACTCCGCAGCCCAGCAGGCGCACCGGCCGGCCGCCGCGCGCGAAGCCCGTTTCGAGCAGCTTGGCGAACAGCGCCGGCTGCGGCGCCGAGGCCACGCACTCGACGGTGGTGACGCGGAAATCGGCGAAGCGCAGCTTGACGTACAGTTTTTGCACCTGCTTGGCGGCGCCGGCGCGCGCGATGCGCCCCTGCAAGCTGTCGAACAGGCCGGGCAGCAGGTCGAGGCAGGCCGCCAGGTCCGGCACGTCGGGCGTGTAGGTCTCCTCGACGCTGACCGACTTGCGCTCGTGCTCGCTGCACACGGCGCGCGTGTCGATGCCGCGGCACAACTGGTACAGGCGGGCGCCGAACTGGCCGAAGTGGTGTTCCAGATCCTGCCGCGGCCACGTGCGCAGGTCGCCGCAGGTCTGGGCGCCGAGTTGGTTGAGCTTGGCGGCCGTGACCTTGCCGACGCCAAACAGCTTCTTGACCGGCAGCGCGGCGACAAAGGCGTCGATCTCGCTTGGACGCACCAGGAACAGGCCGTCGGGTTTGTTCCAGTCGCTGGCGATCTTGGCCACGAATTTATTCGGCGCCACGCCGGCCGAGGCGGTGATGCCGACGGTTTCCTGGATGCGGGCGCGGATCTCCTGCGCGATCAGGGTCGCGCTGCCCTTGCAATGGGGCGAGTCGCTCACGTCCAGATAGGCCTCGTCGAGCGAGAGCGGCTCGACCAGATCGGTGTAGTCGCGGTAGATCGCCAGGATCTGGCGCGAGGCGATCCGATATTTCTCCATGTTGGGCGGCAGCACGATCAGGCCGGGGCAGCGCTGCAGGGCCTGCCCGGTCGCCATCGCCGAGTGGACGCCGAAGCGGCGCGCCTCGTAATTGCAGGTGGCGACCACGCCGCGCTGCTCGGCCCGCCCGCCGACGGCCAGCGGCAACCCGCGCAGGGCGGGATCGTCGCGCATCTCGACGGCGGCATAAAAACAGTCGCAGTCGCAATGGATGATTTTTCGGACAGGGGCGTTCAATCGGATTCGCTCTTCGGTCCGCCCCCGGCAGGCTTGGGCGGCGGAATACTGTAAATACATACAGTATTACCCGAAACAAAGTTTGCCGCAAGTGCGGGACGGCGAAGCGCCGCTTATGGACGGTCGATCAGGATGGCGCGGAAATCGTTGACGTTGGTGCGGCTCGGGCCGGTCACCACCAGCTCGCCCAGCGCCTCGAAGAAACCGTAGCCGTCGTTGTCGGCCAACAGCGCGCGCGCGTCGAGTCCGAGCGCGGCGGCGCGGGCCAGCGAATCCGGCCCGAGCAGGGCGCCGGCGTTGTCCTCGGTGCCGTCGATGCCGTCGGTGTCGCAGGCGATCGCATGCACATGGTCCAGCCCCTGCAAGGCGAGCCCCAGCGCCAGCAGGAATTCGGCGTTGCGCCCGCCGCGCCCCTTGCCGCGCACCGTCACGCTGGTTTCGCCGCCGGACAGGATCACGCACGGCGGCGC
>JACMLV010000895.1 GCA_014379395.1 Burkholderiaceae bacterium | reverse complement strand
GGTCAGCGCACCCGAGCGCAAGCCGTCGCGGCACAGCGTCATCGGACACAGCACCATCCCCAGGCCCGCCTCGGCCATGTCCACCGCCAGCCGCAATTCGTTGACGCGCAGGCGCGGCTGCGGCTGGATCACGCTTTCCACCCCGCTGGCCGGATCGTGCAGGCGCCACTGGCGCAAGGGTTCGCCGACGATCTGCGCGTGCCCGGCCAGATCAACGGCGCTCAGCGGCGTCCCGGCGCGCGCCAAATAGCTTGGGGAGGCCACCAGCGCCAGCTCGATGCGGCCGAGCAGGCGCTGGGTCAGCAGCGAGTCCTGCTGCGAGCCGACGCGGATCGCCAGATCGGCGCCGCTGCCGACCAGATCCTGCACCACGTTCGACAATTCCAGTTCCAGGCTGACGGCGGGATGCTGGTGCATGAAGCCGGCCCAGGCGGGCGTGAGCAGGCTGGTGGCCAGATTGATCGGCGCCAGCACGCGCACGTTGCCCGACACCGCGCCCAGCGTGGCGTCGAGGCGCTGGGTGGCTTGGCGCAGCGCCTGCACCAGCGGACGGCATTGCTCGTAGTATTGCCAGCCTTCGGCGGTCGGCTGGGTACGGCGCGCGCTGCGGTTGAGCAAGCGGTAGCCGAGTCCGGCCTCCAGCTTTTGCAGGCGGCGCGTCACGGTGGCGGCCGGCAAGCCTTGCTGGGCGGCGGCAGCATTCAGGCTGCCAGCGTCCACGATGGCGACAAACAGGGCTAGATCGTCAAGCATGATTTCATTAGTGGAATTTAAGATTGAAAATATCACTCTAGTATAGATTATGGAATTTCATTACGCTCCTTACATCGCCACCCAAACAGGAGCACACCATGTCCACCGCCCTCCAAACGCGCATCGCCTTCGCCTTCCTGATGTCCTTGCTGATGTCGTTTCTGATGACCTTCTGGGTCAGCTGGCTCAACATCGGCTTCCAGCCCGACTTCCTCGGCAAATGGCGCCACGCCTTCCTGGCCGCCTGGCCGGTCGCCTTCGTCATCGTCGTGCTGTGCGGGCCGGCGGTGATGGCGCTGAGCCAGCGCGTGATGGCATGGCTGCGCCCGGCCGCCACCCGCGCCGGCTGCCCGAGCCAACCGTAAAGCCAGGTAAAGAACGTCCGATTAACCTTGCCGTGAAGATAATCCACCGCCTAGAATAAGGCTCATCTTTCACTGTCGAGGCCGCATGCTTCACAAGGCATGGGAGCCGATCCGCGCAATGCCGCCGCTTCGGCCCCCTGATTCAACGGGCAAAATCGGCGCGCTGGCCCTGCTGCTGAGCGCCCTGTCGGCCTGCACCACGGTCGGCCCCGACTACGCGGCGCCGGCCGCCTCCGCGCCTGTGGCCTGGCAACAGGCGGCGCGCTATCCCGAACGCTTCCGCAATGAGTCCGCGGCCGATTTGTCGCAAGGGTGGCGCCAGCTCGACGATCCGCTGCTGTCCGACCTGATCGCGCGCGCCCGCTCCGCCAGCCCGGACCTGCACGGTGCGCAGGCGCGGCTGCG
>JACMLV010000894.1 GCA_014379395.1 Burkholderiaceae bacterium | reverse complement strand
TAGGAGCCCATCATGCCCTGCATCGCGTGGCCGTAGTAGCGGATGATCTGCGACAGCACGCCGCTCGAGAACATCGGCACGCCGTTGGCCTCTTCTTCCAGGATGATTTGCAGCAGGATGCTGCGGGTCAGGTCTTCGTTGGTCTTGGCGTCGACCACGCTGAATTCCTCGTTGGCCAGCACCAGCTGCTTGACGTCGGTGAGCGTGATGTACGAACTCGTCTGGGTGTCGTAGAGACGGCGGTTCGGGTATTTTTTGATCAGGCGTTCAACAGATTTTTTCGCACTACTCATCACAAGTTCCACTTATTGCGCCGCAGCGCATTACTTAGCATTCGATCCGGAAAAAGCGGATTCGTCGATCCGCCTTTTAATAAGTTACCGGGCTATTATAGGGCGGAAGACGGCGCCTTTGCGGATATGACCACAACATTTTCCGGTTTATTGCAACGCAGCGCGCGGCGGCGGCGATCGAACCACAAAACCGCCGCCGGGCGCTCCATGCGACCCTGCGCGTGACCGGCGGTTACACGCTGCGGCTGCCGGGATAGTCGAGCGAAAGCCGCTTTTGCAGCGCGCGCGCCTGGCGCAGCGCCGCCTGCAGGCGGTCGGTGTCGGCGTCGTCGAGCTCGTCCGGATCGATGTGGTTGTTCATCTCGCGCCCGCGCTTGTAGCAGTCCTGCTGGTGTTTCAGGCGCAGCATCTGGATGAAATAAAAGGCCTCGACCCATTTCTCCACGTCGTCCGGATGCAGCCGGCGCGCCGCCACCGCCAGCGCGAAGCGTTGCCCGGTGTTGCTGGCGTGGCCGCGCGCGGCCAGGCCGTAGATGCGGGCCGCGTCGATGAACAGGGTCGCCGCGTTGACCTTCAAGTCGATGGTGTGCGGATACTTGCCCTCCTTTTCCAGCACGAACTTGTGGAAGATACCCAGCGGCGGGCGGCGGTGCAGCGCGTTGGCCGCCATCTGGAACAGGAAGCGCGGGTTGGCCGAGCCCTCGCGCCCCAGCCAGTCGGCCAGCTCGACCGCCAGTCCGAAGTCGCCATGCAGCGGGCGCAGGTCGAAGAAGATGCTGGAATTGAGCAGCGCCATCGGGTCGCCCTCGATGATCCAGCTGGAAAAGCGCTCCTTCCATTCCTGCAGGCTGAGGCACCATTCGGGATTGCTGGCCATGACGTTGCCGGCGCACAGCGGGAAGCCGCAGGCGTCGAGCGCGTCGTTGATGCGCCGCGCCAGCGGCAGCATCTGCTCGCGCACCGCGTCGGCCGGCGCGTCGCTCACAAAAATGATGCCGTTGTCCTGGTCGCTCGACAGGGTCTGCTCCTGGCGCCCTTCGCTGCCGAGCGAGATCCAGCACCAGCGCACGCCGTCGAAGTCGCAGCCCGAGGCGACGACGTCGATCACGCGCCGGGTCAGCATGTCGTTCAGGATCGAGATGAACAGCGTCATCGACTCGGCCACCTCGGTGCGGTCGACCAGCTGGTGCACCTGCGTCTGGATCTGTTCGGCCGCCGCCACCAGCGCCGGCAGGTCGCGCGCCTCGGCCAGCATGTGCTCCACCCGCTGGCGGTCCTGCTCGAAGGCGCGGCCGGCCTCCGATTGCGGATCGAATTGCGGCTCGGCCCACTGCACGGTCGTCGTATCTTCCATAGGCTTTTCCTTCATTTGAATAGTCGATGTTCAATAACGGATGCGGGCATAGGCGGTTTGCTGCTCCGCCTCGCGCGCCTGCTTCAGGGTGAAGATGCCTTTTTCGGCCAGCAGCGGGATCATTTTCAGGAACACTTCGCCGGTCACCAATGCGTCGCCGAGCGCGGTGTGGCGGCCGACGACGTCGACGCCGAAGCGGCGCGCGATGGCCTCGAGCGAATGCTGCTCCTGGTGCGGGTGGATCACCTGCGACAGCAGCAGCGTGTCGAGCACCGGCTGGCTGAAGACGATGCCGGTCTTGGCCTCCTTCATCTGCAGGAATTTCATGTCGAAGGCGGCGTTGTGGGCCACCAGCACGGTGTCCTCGGCGAAGCGGTGGAACTGCGGCAGCACGGCGCCGATCTCGGGGCGGCCCTTGAGCATGGCGTCGTTGATGCCGTGGATGGCGCTCGACTCGGCCGACAGGAACATGTTCGGCTGCACCAGCTGGTCGAAGTTTTCCTGTTCCAGCAGGCGGTTGTTGACGATGCGCAGCGCGCCGATCGAGATGATCTCGTCGCCCTCGGCCGGATGCAGGCCGGTGGTCTCGGTGTCGAACACGGTGTAGCTGAGCTGGGACAGCTGGCGCTCGTCGAGCGCGGAGTTCTGGCCCAGCTGGCGGAACAGGTCGAAGTCGTAGAATTCCGGCCGGCCCGGCGAGACCGGCGCGTGTTCAAGCGCGACGCGCGCCTGCGCCAGCGGCAGCAGCAGGCGGTAGCACGAGAGCTGGGTGGCCGGGTCGAAGCGGTACACCGCCGCCCCGCCCTGCCCGGCCACGACGGTCGCCAGGGTCAGGCCGGCCTGGGCGCCGCCCAGCTTGAGCGACTCGGCCTCCCACGCGCGCAGGGTGTGGGCCGGCAGCGCGCCGGCGCTCCAGCGCAGTTCCAGGTGCGCCAGGCGGCCAACCTGCCTCAGGCCGACGCGAAGTTGATGCACGCCCAGGTCGCGCAGCAGATGGTCGGCCAGGTGCGCCAGCGCCTGGGTCAGCGTGTAGCTGTCGATCTTGAGCCACAGGTCCTGGTCGAGCGCGGCGTCCGGGTCGGCCTGCACGGCGGGCGCGTCGATGCGCCGCTGCAGCAGGCCGAGCAGGTCGGCGCCGCGCATCTCCTCGAGCTGCCACTGGCTGCCCGGATCGCCCGCGTGCTGGGTTTCGGCGCGCTCGATCTGGCAGGCCAGGCGCTGCGATTCGTCGTCGATGATGGCGGTGAACTGCTGGCGCTTGGCCTCGCTCATGTCGGGGAAGCCCTGCATGGTTTCGACGGCGGCGCGGATGTTGGCCAGGGTGGCGCGCGTGTCCTGGGTCAGCATCTGCTGCATGGCGTCGCGCCGGTTGTCGGCCTCGACGTTGCGGGTGATGTCCTCCAGCGTCAGCACGAAGCCGTTCAGGGCCTGCGCGGCGTCGAGCACCGGCGCCATGTGGGCGCGCACCATGCGGCCCTGGCCGAGCGTGGTGACGAAGCCGGAGACCGGGCGCGCGCCGGCCGCGTCGGGCTGGGCCAGCTGGTGCTGGATCTGTTCCAGCGCGTGCACGATCAGGCCGCGCTCGAGGACGCCGAACAGCGAACGGCCCAGGCCGACGGCGGCGGCGCCGGCCGCGTTGGCGTCCTTGCGGCCGGTATCTAACAGTTGGCGCGCGCTGTTGTTGTAGAGCAGGATGCGCCCTTCCAGGTTGCACACCAGGACGCTTTGCGCCAGTTCGGCCATCAGCGCAGCGAGCCGGTCCTTCTCCTCGGCCAGCGCGAGCTTGGCCTCCTCGACCCGGGCCTGCACGTCGTCGTGCAGCTGCTGGTGGGTGGCGGCCAGCTGATTGAGCTTGCGGGCGATGTCGCGCGTTTCGCGCGCGCCCTGCGGCACGATGCGGTGCTTCGGATTGCTCGTCAGCAGCACCACCTCCTCGGTCATGCGCCACATCGGCGCCAGGTAGCGGCTGATCAAGGTCTTCAAGGCGATGCCCTGCGCCATCAAGAGCATCGCGGCGAGCATCACCATCGGCCCGACGCGCTGCGCCAGCAGCTGGTCGAGCAGCGCGCGCTGGGCTTCGCTGAGGTCGAGCCGGATCGACAGGAAGAAAACGCCGACGATGGCCACCTGCGAGGCGAACAGGACGGCGAGCATCAGCCAGAAGCGCAGCTTTTGCAGGGTGCGCCGCAGAGCCGGTTTCATACTTCCTCCTTGAGCAACTCCCGCACCTGGGCGATCAGCGCCTTGGTCGAGAACGGCTTGGTGACGTAGGCGTCGGCGCCCAGCGCCAGGCCCTGGCTGATCTCCAGGTCGCGCCCCTTGGCCGACAGCATGAGCACCTTGACCTTGTCCCAGGCCGGGTTTTCGCGGATGCTCTGGCAGACCTCGTAGCCGTTGCGCAGCGGCATCATCACGTCGAGCAGGACCAGGTCGGGCGCGAAGCGCGCCATCAGCTGCAGCGCCTCCTCGCCGTCGCGCGCGACCGCGACCTGGTAGCCGCTTTGCTCCATCAGAAATTCCAGGGACATGACGATGTTCGGTTCGTCGTCGGCGATTAAGATTTTTTTAGTCATTTTTTATGTCGTCTCCATGGCTGTTGCCCGAGGCAAGGTAAATACAAACAGGGCGCCGCCGCCGGGGGCGCCCCGCTCCACCCAAAGCTTGCCGCCGAAATGGGTGATGATTTCGCGGCTGATCGGCAAGCCGAGGCCGGTGCCCTGCGGCTTGCCGGTCAGGGCGTCGCCGCCCTGGCGGAATTTTTGGAAGATCACGTCGCGGTCGCGCTCGAGCACGCCGGGCCCGTTGTCGCGCACGCCGACCCGCACCCAGCCGCCGTCCGACTCCAGGCTGAGCGTGATGCGGCCGTTTTGCGGGTCGCAGAACTTGGCCGCGTTGGACAGCAGGTTGAGCATCACCTGCACCAGCCGGTCGTGGTCGGCCACCACCTCGGCCGCGCCGGGCGCGAGGCGCAGATCCAGTCCGATGCCCTTTTCGCGCAGCAGTTCCGAGCTGGCCGCCGCGGACTCCTCGATCAGCGCGCGCACGTCGAGCCGTTCCATGCGCCATTGAAAGGCGCCGGACTCGATCTTGGCCAGGTCGAGCACGTCGTTGATCAGGCGCGTCAGGCGCTCGCTCTCCTTGATGATGATGTCGAGATAGCTGTCGCGCTTGGCCGGCGCGAGCTGCGGATGGTCGCGCAGGATCTCGGAGAAGGCGCGGATCGAGGTCAGCGGCGTGCGCAGCTCGTGGCTGACGGTGGAGATGAAATTGTCCTTCATGTGGTCCAGTTCGAGCAGGCGGACGTTGGCCGCCTTCAGCTCGCTCGACGCCTGCTCCAACTGGCGCGACTTGTGCTCGAGCTGGCGGCTGTAGGCGATCACCTGCGAGGTCTCGTCGAGGATCGCCATCACCTCGTCCAAGCCGAGCGGCTCCTCGTCGAGCACCGAGGCCATCATCGCGCGCGCCGAGGCCGCGCCGATGGCGCCGGCCAGCTCGATCTCCATGAACTGCACCAGGTCGGCGTCGCGCGCCTGGGTGCCGGGCGCGCGACGCCGACCTGGTGCAGGTCATGGAGATCGAGCTGGCCGGCGCCATCGGCGCGGCCTCGGCGCGCGCGATGATGGCCTCGGTGCTCGACGAGGAGCCGCTCGGCCTGGACGAGG
>JACMLV010000107.1 GCA_014379395.1 Burkholderiaceae bacterium | reverse complement strand
CCTTGTGCAGCGCATGGGTTAAACGGTGCTTCACATCACACTCCTTAGAATGGTTGGGTTCACTTCGCGGCCACGGCCGACGCCGTGTCGAAGAAACGCAGGGCCCCGGCGGCCTGATGCTGGCCGGCGGCGCCGGGGCCCTGCGTTTCTTCGACACGGCGTCGGCCGTGGCCGCGAAGTGAACCGAACCATTCTAAGGAGTGTGATGTGAAGCACCGTTTAACCCATGCGCTGCACAAGGTCGAGGAGCGCATCTTCGCCAATCCGGTCCCGATCCTGGCCGTCATTTTCATCATCAGCCTGCTGTTCGCGAGCCGCATCCCCGGGCTCAAGATGCAGTCCGACTTCGAGGATCTGCTGCCGCAGAGCCATCCGTTCATCCAGCTGCACAGCCAGATCCGCAACACCTTCGGCGGCGCCAGCGTGGTGGTGGTGGCGGTCGAGGTCGAGCAGGGCACCATCTTCACCAACGAGACGCTCGGCCTGATCCAGCGCCTGACCCAGGGCGTCGACAACCTCTCCGGCGTCAACCATAACCAGGTCGCCAGCCTGACCCACCGCACCACGCGCAAGGTCTCGCTCGACGAGACCGGCAGCATCCGCTCGCAGCCGTACTACGATCCGGGCGCGCCGGCCCTGAGCCCGGCACAGCTCGAGCAGCTCAAGCACGACGTGATGGCCAATCCGCGCGTGTACGGCATGGCGGTCTCGCCGGACCTGAAGGCGGCCCTGATCAAGGGGCCGATGAACGAGGGCGGCGAGATCGACTACGAGAAGACCTTCGGCGAGCTGCAACAGCTGCGCCAGCAACTGGCCACGCCGGGCGTGAAGATCCACGCCACCGGCCTGCCGGTGCTGACCGGCTGGGTCTACACCTACCTGTCGCAGATCATGCAGATCCTGCTCTACACGACGGTCTTGATCACGGCGCTGCTGGTGCTGTACTTCCGGCGCCTGTACGGCATCGCCCTGCCGCTGCTGGGGATCTGCCTGTCGTCGGCCTGGGGCCTGGGCTTCATGGCGCTGCTCGGCTACAACCTCGATCCGCTGTCGATGCCGATCCCGTTCCTGATCGCCGCGCGCGCCACCTCGCACGGGGTGCAGCTGGTCGACCGCTACTATTACGAGCTGGCCCTGACCGGCGACGGCAAGAAGGCGGCGCGCAACGCGCTCGACGCGCTGTTCCGGCCCGGCTCGCTGGCCATCACGGTCGACGCGATCGGCATCCTGGTGATCGCGCTGGGCGCCGCGCCGATCAACGTCAAGCTCGGCTACTACGCCGGCTTCTGGGCCTTCTCGGTGATCTTCACGGTGCACTTCATGGTGCCGCTGTTCCTGACCGTGCTGCCGCAGCCCAGGCTGATCGCCGTCGGCGGCGAGAGCGCCTCGACGCGCCTGCTGGAAAAGCTGTTCAAGCCGCTGTGCAACGCGCGCTGGGCCAGATTCGGCCTGGCCGGCGCGCTGCTGTTCATCGGCGTGGGCGCCTGGTACGCGTCGTCGGTGCGCTTCGGCGAATCGGAGCCGGGCTCGCCGATCCTGAACCGCGACCACGACTACAACCTGTCGTCGAAGGCGATCAACCAGCGCTTCCCCGGCTCGGAGGAGTTGTACGTGGTGGCGCGCACCGGCGAGAAGGGCGGCATCCGCCGGCCCGAAGTGATGGCGGCGATGGAGGCGTTCAACAACGCCATGCTGCTCGACCCGGAGCTGGGTGGCGTGAAGGCGTTGCCGGGCCTGGTGCGCGACGTCAACCGGCTGACCCACGGCGGCGATCCGCGCTGGGGCCAGCTGCCCGACACCGCCGCCGAGACCGGCGGCCTGCTGTTCGCCTACATGACGTCTAGCCCGATCCCGGGTGCGCTCAAGGAGTTCATCAACGCCGACGAGACCGAGGCGCCGATGGCCTACTTCTACAAGGACCACCAGGTCGCCACCACCGAGCGCGCGATCGGCATGGCCAAGCGCGCCATGGCGGCCATCGATCCGCCGGTCAAGGACCTCAGCATCCATATCGGCGGCGGCATCGTCGGCGTCAACGCCGCCATCGACGAGGCCAACTACCACGACACGCTGCTGATCACGCCGCTGGTCATGGTGATGGCCTTCGTGTTCGTGATGCTGTACTACAGCTCGCAGCACGCCGGCTGGCTGATGGTGCTGCCGATGGCCTACGCGACCATCCTGACCTACGGCTACATGGGTTATATGCGGATCGGCATCAACGTCAACACGATCCCCGTGATCGCGGTCGGCATCGGGGTCGGCATCGACTACTCGATCTACATCATGGACCGCATCCGCGAGGAGTACGCCGAGAGCCGCAAGCTGACCGAGTCGGTGGTGCGCGCCATGGCCACCACCGGCATGGCGGTGGCCTTCACGGCCGCCACCCTGATCGGCGGCGTGATCATGTGGGTCGTGATGTCCGACCTGCGCTTCCAGTCCGACGCGGCGATGCTGCTGTCGGTGATGCTGGCCCTCAACGGCGCGGCGGCCCTGTTCCTGGTGCCGGCCTGGATCCTGGTGTTCAAGCCGAAATTCATCATGGGCGTGCACTACGACGAGGACCATGTTTTGCGCGCCGCCTGAGCGGGGCGCGTTGCGGGAAACCGGGCGGCGCAAGACTGTCCGGCAATTGATACATCCAACAAGGGGAGACGATGCGTAAACAACATTCCTTCAGGCCCAGCCTGAAACCGATCGTGGCGGCCACTTATCTGGCGTTGTTCTCGAGCATGGGGGCGGCCGGCGCGCAGGAGGCTGGCGCTGTAGCGGCGGCCGACGAGAACCCGTGGAAGACCGATGTCTTCTACGAGAACGACAGCCACCGGCGCGCGGGCCTCGGCCTGTCCAAGTTCCGCAACACCTTGCAGGTCGAGGCCGACAAGAGCATCGGCGCGGCCGGCGCCTTCACCGGCGTCAAGCTGCGCACCAAGCTGCGCGGCACCTGGGACGGCGTGTACCGCCTGAACGACGGCCGCTACGGCAAGCAGGCCGGCGGCCCGATCAGCCTGGAGAGCACCACCGCGCTGCCGACTTTTGACGCGGCCGGCAACGTGGTGTCGGTGGGCAACTCGGTGCCGCACGGCCAGGGCGTCCAGGTGTACAACACCGGCGGCATTCCGGGCGGCCCGGGCGTGGGTACGACGGTGCTGGCGAACAATCCGAACAACGGCCTGGAGGTGCTCGGCGGCGCGCTGCATCCGACCGCCGGCGGGGTCGCCTTCGGCGTGCCGGTGCGCCCGTGCGACATCGACAAGCGCGGCTGCATCGCCGGCTACATGGACGCCAACACGCGCGAGCTGGAGTCGCCCGAGTTCAACAGCCGGCTCGACTTCATCCGCGAAGCCTATGTGACCGGCGACCTGGCGGTGGCCGACGGCAAGAGCTGGCACTTCCAGGTCGGCAAGCAGCAGGTGGTGTGGGGGCGCACCGACCTGTTCCGCGTGCTCGACGTGATCAACCCGGTCGATTACTCGCGCAACAACATCTACGACGAGTTGCAGGACATCCGCATCCCGATGTGGATCGCCACCGCCGAGTACCGCATGGGGCCGGGCCAGACGCTAACCGACAGCAACCTGCAGTTCGTGTGGAACTTCGACAAGTTCCGGCCGAACAACCTCGGCCAGGGCGGCACGCCGAACCAGATCCTCGGCGCCGGTTCGTTCTTCCGCGGCATGAAGAACCTGTGGGACAACGGCGGCACGGTGGCCAACTTCGCCGGCGCCGATCCGAGCGCCGGCGCGGCGACCACCTTCGGCCCGAACCAGATCGGCATCCGGCAGGCGAACATGCCGGACTGGTCGCTCAAAAACACCCAGCTCGGCGTCAAGTGGGAGGGCGTGTACCAGAGCCTG
>JACMLV010000893.1 GCA_014379395.1 Burkholderiaceae bacterium | reverse complement strand
CTAGGCGGCAAGGGTGGCGCCGGTGGCGCCAAGTCCGGCGCGCCGGTGTCGGTCAATCTGGCGCTGGCGGCGCGCCGGGACGTGCCGCTCGAACTGGCGGTGAACGGCACGGTGGCCTCGCTCGGCACGGTCGAGCTGCGTTCGCAGACAACCAGCATCCTCAAGCAGGTGCACATCCGCGAGGGCCAGTTCGTGCAGGCCGGCCAGCTGCTGTTCACGCTCGACTGGCGCAGCGAGCGCGCCAGCGTCGACAAGGCGGCGGCTCAGCTGGCGCGCGACCAGGCCACGCTGGCCGACATCGAACGCCAATGCCTGCGCAGCGAGGAATTGGCCGCGCAAAAATTCATTTCCAAGGGCGCCAGCGAAGCCTTGCTGGCGCAGCGCGAAGCGCAGCGCGCGCTGATCCAGGGCGACCTCGCGGCGCTGCGCTCGGCGCAGGTGGCGCTCGACAACGCCACTATTCGCGCGCCGATGGCGGGCCGAGTCGGCGCCATCAACGTCTATCCCGGCAGCCTGGTGCAGCCGACCGTGGTGCTGGCGACCGTGACCCAGATCGACCCGGTCGCGGTCACCTTCGCGGTGCCGGAGAGCCACCTGCAAACCCTGCTCGAACAGCAGAAAAGCGGAGCGGTCGCGGTCCGCGCCAAGCTGGCCCAGGGCGACAAGACCGTCAACGGAAAACTCAGCTTCATCGACAGCGCGGTCGATCCGGTGGCCGGCACGATCCGCGTGAAGGCGCAGTTCGACAACCGCGACAGCGCGCTTTGGCCGGGCCAATACGTGGCGGCGACCGTCACGCTGGGCACCCTGCGCGACGCGGTGGTGGTGCCCTTGTCGGCCATCGTCACGGCCAGCGCCGGCAAGTTCGTCTACGCCGTCGACGGCGAGCAAAAGGCGCGCGTGCGGCCGGTGCGCCTGCTCCATTCGTTCGGCCCGCAGGCGGTGGTGTCGGGCCTCGACGGCGGCGAATCGGTGGTCACCGAAGGCAAGCAAAACCTGCGTCCCGGCAGCCGCGTGATGACCGCGCCGGCGCTGGCCGATGCTGGTCACACCGATCATGCTGGCGCTGGCGGCCAGCGCAAGGCGGCCCGATGAACCTGTCCGAATTGTGCATCCGCCGGCCGGCGATGGTGGTCGCGCTGGCGCTCTCGCTGGTGGCCGCCGGCGTGCTGGCCTACTTGAAAATCCCGGTCGCCGCGCTGCCGAGCTATAACACGCCGGTCATCAACGTCAACGCCGACCTGCCCGGCGCCAGCCCGGAGACGATGGCGTCCTCGGTCGCGCTGCCACTCGAAAAACAGTTCGCCACCATCGGCGGCCTGAACGTCATCACCTCGACCAGCACCACGGGCACCACCTCGTTGACGCTGGAATTCGATTCGAGCATGGACATCAACGTCGCCGCGCTGGAAGTGCAGGCGGCGCTGCTGCGCGCCCAGCGCCAGTTGCCGCCGGAAGTGACGGAACTGCCGTCCTACCGCAAGACCAATCCGGCCGACTCGCCGACGCTGTTCATGGCGCTGAACTCGCCCTCGCTCAGCCTCTCCGAGCTGAACGACTACGCCGAAAACCTGATCGCGCCCAGCCTGGCGACCATCCCCGGCGTGGCGCAGGTCAGCGTCAACGGCCAAAAGCGCTTCGCGGTGCGGGTGCGCGCCAACCTCGAACAACTCAACGCGCGCAACATGACGCTCGACGAGCTGGGCGCGGCCGTGCGCGCGGCCAACTCGCATTCCCCGCTCGGCATCATCGAGGGGCCGGAGCAGACCCTGACGATCCAGGCCGACGCCGGCCTGATGAAGGCGGCCCAGTTCGCCGAACTGATCGTCGGCACCCGCAACGGCCTGGCGGTGCGGCTGAAGGACGTCGCCAGCGTCGACGACAGTTTTCTCTCGGTGCGCAGCGGCGCCAGCTACAACGGCGACAATTCGATCCTGCTGCAATTGCAGCGCCAGCCCGACGCCAACACCGTGCGGCTGGTCGACGCGGTGCGCAAGCTGATGCCGCGCCTGCAGGCGCAGCTGCCGGCCTCGGTCGCGCTGACGCTCACCTTCGACAGCTCGATCCCGATCCGCGAGGCGATCCACGACGTCAACCTGACGCTCGCGCTCACCGTCGCGCTGGTGGTGCTGGTGATCTTCCTGTTCCTGCGCCGCGCCGCCGCCACCCTGATCCCGGTGATCACGCTGCCGGTGTCCCTGCTGGGCGCCTTGCTGCTGCTGTACTGGCTGGGCTACAGCCTCGACAACGTCTCCCTGCTCGGCATCACGCTGGCCGTCGGGCTGGTGGTGGACGACGCCATCGTCGTGTTGGAAAACATCGTGCGCCACGTCGAAAAGGGCGAGCCGCCGCTCAAGGCGGCGCTGGTCGGCGCGCGCGAAATGGGCTTCACCATCGTCTCGATCTCGCTCTCGCTGGTGGCGGTGTTCATCCCGATCTTCTTCATGCCGGGCGTGATCGGACTGCTGTTCCACGAATTCGCCGTCGTCGTCTCGCTGGCTATTCTGGTGTCGGCGCTGGTGTCGCTGACCCTGGTGCCGCTGATGGCGAGCCGCCTGCTGCCGCCGCACGGACAGGAAGGCCGCGAAACCTGGATCGGGCTGCGCTTCGAGCGCGGCTTTGCGGACCTGAGCCGGGCCTACGCCGCCACGCTCGACTGGTCGTTGGCGCACCGCGCCGTGATCTTGCTGCTGGCGCTGGGTACCTTCGTGCTCACCGTCGTGCTGTACCAGGGCATCCCGAAGGGCTTCTTCCCCGAGGAGGATCTGGGCCGCATACGCGTCACCACCGAGGCTTCGGAGGACGTCTCCGCGCCGGCGATGGCGGCGCTGCAAACCCGGCTCGCGGCGGCGTTCCAGGCCAACCCGAACATCCAGGCCGTGGTCTCGATCACGGGCGGCGGCAGCAGCGCCGCGAGTGGGCGCATGATCCTCGCGCTCAAGCCGCAGGGCGAGCGCGGTAAGCTGGCGGCGGTGATGGACTCGCTGCGCAAGACGGCGAAAAGCGTGCCCGGCATGAACGTCTATATGAGCCCGATGCAAAACCTCCAGCTCGGCGGACGCTCCAGCAAAAGCCGCTACCAGTACACGCTGCAAAGCGTCAGCCCCGGCGCGCTCGACAACTGGGCCGAGAAGGTGGGCGATGCGATGCGCGCCGATCCGTTGTTTCGAGACGTCACCAGCGACTCGCAAAACAAGGGCTTGCAGGCGACCCTGAAAATCGACGCCGACAAGGCCGGCCTGCTCGGCGTCCAGATGGCCGACGTGCGCAGCGCGCTCTATCTCGCCTTCGGCGACCGGCAGGTCTCGACCATCTACGCGCCGAGCGCCAGCTACGCCGTGATTCTGGAGGCGGCCGACCGCGGCTTCGAGGACGCGCTGGCCAAGGTCAGCGTGCGCGGCAAGAGCGGCGCGCTGGTGCAGCTGTCGAGCTTCGCCAGCGTCGAGCGCAGCGCCGGGCCGACCTCGATCAGTCACCAGGGGCAATTGCAGGCCATCACGCTATCGTTTAATTTGGCGCCCGGCGCCGCGCTCGGCGCCGCCACCGCGCGCATCGAGCAGATCGGACGCGAGCTGCAACTGCCGGCCTCCATCATCACCAAATACGGCGGCGAGGCGGCCGTGTTCCAGGACGCGCAATCGAGCCAGCTGCTCTTGATCGGCATCGCGCTGCTGGTGATCTACGTGCTGCTGGTGGTGCTGTACGAAAGCTACATCCACCCGATCACGATTCTGGCCGGATTGCCGTCGGCGGCGGTCGGCGCGCTGCTGACGCTGCGCCTGTTCGACATGGACCTGACGCTGATCGCCATCATCGGCATCCTGATGCTGATCGGCATCGTCAAGAAAAACGCCATCATGATGATCGACTTCGCGCTCGACGCCCAGCGCGGGCAGGGATTGAGCCCGGCCGAGGCGATCCGCGAGGCCTGCGTGCTGCGTTTCCGGCCGATCATGATGACGACCCTGGCCGCCTTGATGGGTGCGCTGCCGCTGGCGTTCGGGCTGGGCGCCGGCGCCGAACTGCGCCAGCCGCTCGGGCTGGCGGTGGTGGGCGGATTGCTGTTCTCGCAGGTGGTCACGCTCTACATCACGCCGGTGATCTATTTGTACCTCGATCGCTTCGCCGGCACCGGGCCGATGAGCGACCAGGCGCTGGCCGCCGCGATGGCGCCGCTGACGCTGGTGCCCGGCGGGCACGAGGCGCATGGCGCGCAGGGGGAGGAGCGGCCGGCGCTGGTGCAGGTGGCGCGGCATTGAGCGCATCGGTTCGGGCTTGATCCGGCTGGTCTCAGCGGGGGGCCAGTCGCTTATTTGTGCCGGTTGGAAGCGGTAGGTCGTTCAGCGTCGTTCAGTGCATTGGATTGCACAAATTTACACTGTGAAAATTGGTACGTATAATCGGTTGGCAATTACCTTATGGCAACGTCAGCAGAGATCGTAATTGCACCCCACGCTGCTGTGCGGCGGATGACGACGAACATACAACTGAAAGCCTATCTCTATGACATGCCCTTCCCGTTCCTTCAGCGCGCCCGCCGCCCTGGTATTGTCCCTGATCCTTTCCGCCTGCGGCGGCGGTGGCGGCTCAACTACATCAAACACGAGCGGCGCGGCTCCCGCCACCTTGGCGTCGATTAACCAGGGGAATTACCAAACCGTCGCGGCAACCGCTACCTCGCCGGTGGGCGACTTGATGGATTTGAATGGCGCGACGAGCCAGCTGATTTCTGGCGTGGAAGTGAGTACGCCTCCTTTGAGTCTGGCCAGCGCGACGACTGAAATCTACAAGCGTTTCCACGGAAAAGGCTCTCGGCTTGCGACCGGCGTTGTGATGACCGAGCAGTGCAGCGGCGGCGGCAGCATTTCCATTGACGAAACGAGCGCCAACAGTGTCACGCCCGCAGCGGGGGATCGGGCCACACTCACTTTTACCAACTGCAAAGAGTCCAACCTGCCGACGTTGAATGGCGCGGCCACCTTCCGGATCACCAACGTGTCTGGCACTCTCGGCTCGACGACTTATCATTTCGGCTTGGCCGCCACGTTCGACAATTTTTCGTTCTCCGACGCGGCCAAAAAACTGGCGATCACTGGTGATCTGCTGGTCTCGGCCAGCCAAAACGGCAGCAGCACCGTCAACGTCGGTCTTTCCGGGAGTTCACTGGCGGTCACAACCGCAGTGTCGGGCACGACGACCAACACTTACGTGCTGACGGCATATAGCCTTAGTGGCACCGAAGCGAATGGAGTCATTTCCATGTCGGGCAAGTACGGGCTGTCGGGCTCGTCAATCAAGCTCGGCGGCAGCTTCGCCTACAACGTGGAAACATTGCAGCCCTTGGTCTTGTCGAGTTCGACCGGCTTCCCACGCAGCGGCTCGTTCATCGTCCGGGGCGCGCCGGCGGCGGTCACCGTCACGGCCTTGGATGCCACGTCGGTTCGGATCGACTACAGCGAAAAAGGCGATGGCGTGGTGTCGTCAACCAATACGATGACCTGGTCCGCGTTCGACCTGCTTAATTAAGCCAGCCGCCGCTCAAGCTGGTTTTACTGCTCGCGCCACCTCCGGGTGGCGCTTTTATTTTCGAATCATGATAAAAAAATTGTTGATACTGGCGGCGGCCACGGCGACCGCCGCGATGCCGCTGCGGGCAACGGCACAATGGCGGGCGGAATTGGGACCGGCCTTTTGTTATGCCAGCGTTTCCGAGAACAAGCAAAGCGGAGAGCGGGTCGTTCACGAAAGCGGGGCGCTGCCCGGCATCGCCGCCGCGCTGAGCCACCGCGCGGATCGGCTGGAAACGTTCGGCGCGGCCCGTGCGTTTCGCGGCGCGCTCGACTACGACGGCCAGTTGCAAAACGGAATAGGCCACCAAACCAAGACGGACACCCGCTTAGCGCAAGCGCAACTGGGCCTGCGTTACCACTACCGGGAGAACACGCGTCTCATCGCCGCCTTGGAATATGACGACTGGGAACGCAATATCAGAGGGGACGATGTGGCGCTCGGCTTGCGCGAACACACCCGTTCCAGACGCCTGCTGCTCGGCGCCGAGCGGGCCTGGCAGATGGCCGCCGCCGGGACGCTTATCGTGGGCGCGACACTGATCAAGGCGGAGCCTGAGCGGCTCGACGTCCATTTCTCCGGCTTATTCGACGACGCCTCGATGCGCACGCGGGCCGCCACCGGCTACGCGGCCGAACTGGCGTTCCGGCCGGCGGCATATCCGAAGTTGCTGCTGAGCGCAAAAGCCGAATATATGAAAGTGCCGCGCAGCGGCGCCGTGCTTGTCAGGCGCAACGGCAACCCGGCAGGTGACATAACGCAACCGGAGCATGTGCGCCAGAGCATCAGCTTCTTTCTTCGATACGTATTCGCGGATTGAAGCGGGGGGGGGGCCAGCCGGACCTCGGGGTGAAAGGCGGATAGCGATGTGGATTTGATCGGCGCGAACATCAATGTTCGCCGCCGCTGCCGTCCGACGCGGCCGGCAACCCGGCCGCGTCGCGCGCGAACATGTCCTCCAGCTCCTGCCGGCCCTGCTTAGCCAGCGAGATCATCTGGTGCTGGTCTTGATTCCGGTAGTGCGGATACACCGCCATCAAGGTGCGGAAATTGTGGTCGCGGAATTGATGCACCACTTGATCGACCCGCTCGCCGCCATAGCCCAGTTCGCGCAGCACCTTGCCGCCCATGAGCAGCGCCGCCTCGAAGGTTTCGCGCTCGATCAGCGTGACGCTGCGGTCCATCAAGTCGTAATAATGGCTGACGTTGCGCGCCCGCGCCAGGATGGTCAGGTGCGGGAAGTTTTGCCGGATCGCGTCCACCAGCGCCAGGCTGTCGGCCGGGTCGTCGATGGCGACGACGATCATGCGCGCCGTCTCGGCGCCGGCCATCCTCAACAGGTCGATGCGGGTGGCGTCGCCGTAGAACACCTTGAAGCCGAATTTGCGCAGCAGGTCGACCTGGTCGGCGTCGTGGTCGAGCACGGTGGCGCGGATGCGGTTGGCCAGCAGCAGGCGCCCGACGATCTGGCCGAAGCGGCCGAAGCCGGCGATGATGACCTGGTTGTCTTCTTGTTGCTCGATCGGATCGTCGGGCCGTTGATCGAGCCGGCGCAGGCGCGGTTCGATCAGCTTGTCGTACAGCAGCAGGAGCAGCGGCGTGGCCATCATCGACAAGGCCACCACGACCACCAGCAGCGAGGCGGTCGGCGCCGTGAAGATGCGGGCGGTGGCGGCCGCGCCGAACACGACGAAGGCGAATTCGCCGCCTTGCGCGAGCAGCAGCGCGAACAGGATCTGCTGCCCGCGCGCGATGCCGAAGCGCCGCCCGAGCGCGTAGAGCACGGCGCCTTTTATCGCCAGAAAGCCCAGCACCAGGCCGGCCACCAGCAGCGGCCGCTCCAGCAGGACGCCGATGTCGACCGTCATGCCGACGGCGATGAAGAACAGGCCGAGCAGCAGGCCCTTGAACGGTTCGAGGTCGGCCTCCAAGGCGTGCCGGTATTCGGAGTCGGCCAGCAGCACGCCGGCCAGGAAGGTGCCGAGCGCCATCGACATGCCGACCCATTGCATCAGCGCGCCGATCGCGATCACCAGCAGCAGCGCGAAGGCGGTGAAGATTTCGCGCAGGCCGGTCTTGGCGATGATGCGCAGCAGCGGGCGCAGCAGGTAGCGCCCGCACAGCACCAGCAGCAGGATCACCGCCGCCGCCTTCAGCGCGACTTGCCAGACCGGGCCTTGGCCGGCGGCCGGCGCCGCGCCGATCAGGGGAATGACGGCGATCATCGGGATCGCGGCGATGTCTTGAAACAAGAGGATCGAAAAGCCGGCCGATCCGGCCGGGCTCGCCTTGAGCTTGCGTTCCTCCAGCGTCGCCAGCGCGACGGCGGTCGACGACAGCGACAGGCCGAGCGCGGCGACGAGGGCGGTTTTCCAGTCGATGCCCAGGGCCAGCGCGGCGCCGAACAAGGCGGCGCTGCATAGGCCGACCTGCAGCCCGCCCCAGCCGAAGATCGGCTTGCGCAGCAGCCAGAGCCGTTTCGGCTCGAGTTCGAGGCCGATCAGAAACAGCAGCAGCACCACGCCGAACTCGGAGAAATGCAGCATCTGCTCGACGCCGCCGATCAAGCCCCAGCCCGACGGGCCGATCGCCATGCCGGCCAGCAGGTAGCCGAGGACCGAACCGAGCCCGAGGCGTTTCGCCAGCGGCACGGCCAGCACTGCGGCGGCCAGGTAGATCAGTGCGTTCGATAACAGGTCGTGTTCCATCGCCGGCTCCGATCAGGTGGGTGTGCGCGAATACTGTAGCACTCGGCCCACGCGCTTGGAGTGCACGCTGTCGGTGAGGTAGGGTGGGCACGCTTTTGTGCCCACGCGGAAGCACGACAGCGTGGGCACAAAAGCGTGCCTCGGCGGCCCCGCCCACCCTACGATGTTTTGGGCCGTGCTAGGAATGCACGCTGTCTGTCAGATAGGACAGCAACTGCCGCGCCTGCACCGATAATCCATCCAGGCTGCGCACGCACAGCCGCAATTCGCGCGTGGCCCAGGCGTCGTCGAGCATGACGATCTTGGCCGACAATTCATCCGCGTGGCGCTGCGCCGCCGCGGCCGGCAGCATGGCGATGCCCGCGTCCTGCGCCACCAGTTGG
>JACMLV010000892.1 GCA_014379395.1 Burkholderiaceae bacterium | reverse complement strand
GCCGCGCCGCCAAAAGGGCGGCCCCGCCGGCCGAGCGGCCCGGCATCAAGGTCGTCGACTGGCTGTGGGCCGGCTCGGTCGGCGTGCTCGGCTTCGTCAGCCAGGCGACGATGGTGGTGCTGCTGGTGTTTTTCCTGCTGCTGTCGGGCGACACCTTCAAGCGCAAACTGGTCAAGCTGACCGGGCCGTCGCTGACGCACAAGAAGGTCACCGTCCACATCCTCGAGGACATCAACAGCTCGATCCAGAACTACATGTTCATGCTCTTGGTGACCAACGCGCTGCTGGCGCTGCTGATGTGGATCGCGCTGCGCCTGATCGGCCTGGAAAACGCCGGCGCCTGGGCGGTGGTGGCCGGACTGCTGCACATCATTCCCTATTTCGGCCCCTTGCTGATCACCGTCGCCACCGGCATGGTGGCCTTCCTCCAGTTCGAGTCGGTCGAAATGGTGCTGCTGGTGATGGGCGCCTCGCTCGCCATCGCGACCCTGGTCGGCAGCGTCGTGACGACCTGGATGACCGGCAGAATCGCGCGCATGAACCCGGCCGCCGTGTTCGTCAGCCTGCTGTTCTGGGGCTGGCTGTGGGGCGTCGCCGGCCTGCTGCTCGGCGTGCCGCTGGTGGTGATCCTGAAAGTGGTGGCCGAACGGGTCGAAGGCATGGAGGCCGTCGCCGAGCTGCTGGGCGAATGAGGGCGGCCGGCGCGCAAACGGGCCGAGCGCGCCTGGCGCAGGGCGCGGCGGGGTTGCAGTGAACTAAGTCGGCGCGGCCGGATCAAAAACCTTGGTATTGCCATCGGGCCGAACGCGGCGCGGGCGGGATGTGCATTTATGTTCGTTGGCGCACAGACCGCCACCCCCGTCGAACGGCATTCTGAAACCGAATCTGACGATGCACCCGGCCAAGGCCGGCGTTGCCTCGCTCAAAGGCTATCGTTATAAGGAGTATTCAAATGCATGCAGTGAGAGATTCCGACGCCCCGCAAGCGGGCAATCTGAACAGCGCGCTCCAAGAGCGTCGCGTGTCCGAACAGTCCGCCTCGCTGGCCCTGGTCGAGCGCGCGGTGCCGGTGCCGCCCGAGCGTCAGCATCCGATCTCGATGGCGCCGATCGAGCGCGTGCGTTCGACCTCGGCCACGCTGCGCCGCATCGAGAACATGCAAAAGCTGATCGGCGAGCTGTCGGTGCACGAGATGCTGGCCGACGAAATCGCGTGGTTCCTGAAGTTTTCGCCGTCGGGCGCGCGCAAGTACATCCGCGACCTGCGCGACGCCGGCGTGATCGAGCTGGCGCGCTACATCGAGGGCACCGCGACCTATCTGGGCAAGGCGGTCTACCAGCTCACGCCCGACCCGGAGCGGGTCAAGGCCTTCCTGGCGGCGATCGTCCAGCCCAAGCGCGAGGGCGCGCCGCCGCGCAAGGACCGGCCCGGCCTGCGCGAGCAGAGCATGGCCGGCAACGGGCGCCACTTCCACATCCTGGCCGACGACACCCATTACGCGATCCGCGTCAACCGCAGCCCGGTGATGCGCGACCCGCTGGTGGAGGCCTTGTTCGGCTCGGCGCAGTCGCAGCAAAAGACCGAGTAGCGCGCGCGTTGCGCAGCGAAGGCCGGCCGCGCGCCGGCCTTTTACTTTTCCGGCGCCGGCATTGGATGGCATAATCGCCGCTGTTTGCCGGCGTTCGCCGGCGCCGATGACTGGACGGGGGACGATGGAAGCTGTGATCTGGGTCGCGCTGACGGCGCTGCTGATCGCCGTGCCGCTGGCGCTGCCGCGCTGGCGCCTGCAACGGGCGCTGGCCAGGCCCTTGCCGGCCGGCGCGCTCGAGGCGCTTGAGCGCAATGTCCCCGTCTACGCGCACATGCCGCCGGACTTGCGCGAGCAGTTGCAGCGCCTGATGCGGCGCTTCCTGCACCAAAAGAAATTCGTCGGCTGCGCCGGCCTCGAGGTGACCGACGAGATGCGCGTCACCATCGCCGGCCTGGCCTGCCTGCTGCTGCTCAACCGGCCGAGCCGGGTCTACCCGGCGCTCGACACCATCCTGCTCTATCCGAGCGCCTTCATCGTGCCGCACAGGGAGGTCGGCCCGGGCGGCGTCGTCACCGACGACGAGTGGGACCTGGAGGGCGAATCCTGGGACGACGGCCGCGTGCTCCTGGCCTGGGACCAGGTGCGCCGCGGCGCGGCCGACTGGAGCGACGGCCAGAACGTGGTGCTGCACGAGTTCGCCCATCAGCTCGACAGCGAGGCGGGCGGCCCGAACGGCGCGCCCTTCCTCGGCGACCCGGCGCGCTACCGCGGCTGGTCGAAGGTGCTGGCGCGCGACTACGCCGCCTTGCGCCGGAACCAGCGGCATGGCGTGCTCGATCCCTACGGCGCGAGCGATCCGGCCGAGTTTTTCGCCGTCGCCACCGAAACCTTCTTCGAGAAGCCGCACCTGATGGCGGCCCGGCACGCCGAGTTGTACGCCCAGCTCGAGCAATATTACCGGGTCGATCCGCGCTGTTGGCTTTCGGAAAATCAGGCATAATCGTTCCACCGTGTGGTGTTGCGCGTTGATTGCGACCAATAAAATAGCGGATTTTTCGCCGAGACAAGGAAAAAACCGCAGCCATACCGAGGTATGGCGAGGATTTTTGACGCAGTATCGGCGGAAAAGACGCATTTTTATGTCGCAAGAAGAGCGCAGCACCACACTAGAGACGGGTGCGCATGCCACCCGCGATCGCGTCGCAGCGGGGACACTTTATGCAGCTCGAAGAATTCGAATTCTTTTCCATCGACAGCGAGGCGCCCGCCGCGCGCCAGGCCGCCTCGCCGCTGACGCGGCTGCAATACCTGGTCGACAACACCCCCGCCATCATCTACTGCATGGTGCCGAGCGGCGACTTCCGGATGACGTTCGTGAGCGATAACGCCCACAACGTCCTCGGCTACCGGCCCGAGCAGATGCTGGCCGACCCCAACTTCTGGTTCGACCATATCCACCCGGACGACGCGCCGCAGATTTTCTCCAGCCTGGCGCGCCTGTTCGTCGAGGGCGAACGGATCTACGAATACCGCTTTCGCGCCAGCGACGGCGGCTACCTGTGGATGCACGACAGCCTGCGCCTGATCCGCGACGCCCGGGGCGCGCCCTTGGAGGTGATCGGCTCGCTTACCGACATCACCGACCGCAAGGCGGTCGAGGCGGCGCTGCAGGCCAAGGGCTTCGAGCAGCAGCGACTGATCGCCAGATTGCAGGAGGCCCAGCAGCAATTGCTGCAGTCGGAAAAGCTGGCCTCGATCGGCCAGCTGGCGGCCGGGGTCGCGCACGAGATCAACAACCCGGTCGGCTTCGTCAATTCCAACATGGGCACGCTGCAAGCCTATGTCGAGACCTTGTTCGGCGTGATCGGCGAGTACGAGCAGCTGGCGGCGGCCGCGTCGCCGGCGCTGAGCGGCCAGCTGGCGGCCGTGCGCGCGCGCGCCGACCTCGATTTTCTCAAGGACGACGCCGGCGCCTTGGTGGCCGAATCGATGGATGGCTTGAAGCGGGTGCGCGACATCGTCGCCTCGCTGCGCGATTTTTCGCGCGTCGGCGAGACCGACTGGCAGGTGGCCGACCTGCACAACGGCATCGACAGCACGCTCAACATCGTCGCCAATGAGCTCAAGTACAAGGCCACGGTCGAGAAGCGCTATGGCGTGATGCCGCCGGTCACCTGCCTGGTGTCGCAGCTGAACCAGGTGTTCATGAACCTGTTGATCAACGCCGGCCACGCGATCGCCACCCGCGGCGTGATCACGATCCGCACCGGGCACGACGGCGACTGGGTCTGGATCGAGATCGGCGACACCGGCGCGGGCATCGCGCCCGAACACTTGAACCGTATCTTCGAACCGTTCTTCACCACCAAGCCGGTCGGCGGCGGCACCGGGCTCGGCCTGTCCTTGTCGTATGGCATCGTCAAGCGCCACGGCGGGCGCATCGAGGTCGATTCGCAAGTCGGGTGCGGCACCCGCTTCACCATCCACCTGCCGGTCAACCCGGATCGATCGGCCTGAGCGGCGCGCGGCCGCGCCGCGCTACAGGATGATCGAGCCGTCCGGCCCCCATTTCACGCTGGTGATGCCGGGTTCCTCCGCCTCCAGGCGGCGCGCCTCGATCTCCTGCGGCGTCAATTCGCCCTGCTCCCGCAGCAGGCGGTCGCGCCATTGCAGCGCCAGCGCGACGGCCTCCCGCAACTGCTCGCTCTGCCAAGGCTTGGCGATGTAGCGAAACACCTGGGCCTGGTTGATGGCGTCCAGCGCGGTCTCGAAATCGGTCGAGGCCGACAGCATCATGCGCACCGAGCTCGGCGCCACGTCGCGCAGCGCGTTGAGGAAGTCGATCCCGTTCATCTGCGGCATGCGCTGGTCCGAGATGACCAGGTCGAAATTGAAGGCGCAGCAGCGCGTCAGGGCCTCGAACGGATTGGTGAAAATTTCCACGCTCAACTCCTCGCCCGGCGCGCACGTGCGCAGGGCGCGCCGCAGCGCGTGCAGCACGTTGATGTCGTCGTCGAGCAACAGGACGTGGCGCATCATGCCTCCTTCGGCCGCCGCACCCGCACCGAGAGCCGGCCCCCGCTCTTGGTTTCGAAGTCGAGCACCTGCTGGATCACGGCGGCGTCGAGCACATGCTCGGCGGCCAGGAGCATCAGGCCGTCGCGGCTGATCAGGTCGGACGCCAGCACCATGCCGGGCTCGAGCTCGCCGGCCAGCAGCGTCACCTCGGACGGATGCGAGCGCGGCGCCTCGTCGCTCATCAGTTGGCGGAAGGCCGCCACCACCGCCGGGTCGTAGCGCTTGCCGCTGCTGTCGTAGATCAGGGCGCGCGCCTCCTCCGGGTGCAGGCGGCGCTGCACCATCGCGCCGATCTGCAAGTTGTCGTAGTCGGCCGCCAGCGCCAGGATGCGCGCGCCGAGCGGAATCGCCAGGCCGACCCGGGCGTCGGGGAAACCGGCGCCGTCGAAGCGCTCCATCTGGGCGCGCAGGATGCCGGCGGCGCCGCGCAAGTCCTCCAGCGCCATCAACAATTGCTCGGCGCGCAGCGGATGCTTGCGGAACAGGCCCAGCTGGTCGCCCGACATCTGCGTCGACGCCAGCGCCAGCAATTCGTCGCTCAGGCCGATCTTGCCGATGTCGAGCAAGAGCCCGGCGATGAAGATCTCCTGGGTCGCCTTGGCGTCCAGTCCCATTTGGATGGCCAGGTTGCGCGCCAGGTCGGCCACGCGCCGCGCGTGGCCCGACATGTGGCTGCCGCGCATCTCGATCATGCCGGAGAAGACCTTGATGGTGGTGATGAAATTGCTTTTCAACTTGGCGTTGGCGGCCAGCACGTCGTCGTGCGAGCGCTTGAGCTGGGCGGTGCGCGCCTCGACCTTGGCCTCCAGGGTCGCGTTGAGCGACTTCAGGTCGGCGTTTTGCTGCAGGGTCAGGCGCTCGAGGCGCAGCTTGTCCTGCTCGAGCGCGCGCCGCTCGAGCGCGTGGCGCACCTGCAGCAAGATGTCGTGCTCGTCCCACGGCTTGGTGATGTAGCGGTAGATCTCGCCGCAATTGATGGCCTCGAGGATCGACTGGACGTCGGCGTAGCCGGTCAGCAGGAGCCGGATCACGCCCGGCCAGCGCTGGCGCACCTGGGCCAGGAATTGGGCGCCGTCCATTTCCGGCATGCGCATGTCGGAGATGACCAGGTCGACCGCCTCGCTCTCGAGCAGTTGCAGGCCGACCTTGCCGCTTTCGGCCGTCAGCACGCGGTAGCCCTTGGCGCGGAACAGGCGCCGCAGCGAGGACAGGATGTTCGGTTCGTCGTCGACGCAGAGCAGGGTCGGCGCGTGCGCGATCATTTCGTCGCTCATGAAAGGGGCTCCTGATGGTCCGGCGCGTGGCGCACCGGCAGCGTGACGCGAAACGTGGTGCCGCGTCCGGTTTCGGTTTCGACGTCGATCCGGCCATGGTGCTTTTGCACGATGCCGTAGGCCAGCGACAGGCCCAGGCCGGTGCCCTTGCCGATCGCCTTGGTGGTGAAGAACGGGTCGAAGATGCGCGACAGGTGTTCCGGCGCGATGCCGGCGCCGGTGTCGGCCACCTCCAGCCAGACCTGGGCGGCGCCGGCGTCGACGCCGGTGCGGATGGTGATCGTGCCGCGCTCGGCGCCCATCGCGTGGGCGGCGTTGACCACCAGGTTGAGGATCACCTGGTTGAGCTGCGAGGGCAGGCATTCGATGTCGGGAATCTGGCCGTACTGCTTGACCACGTCGGCCTTGTACTTGACCTCGTTGGCGACGATGTTGAGGGTCGAGTCGATGCCGCGGTGCAGGTTGGCCCAGACCCATTCCTGGTTCGCGTCGGCGCGCGAGAAATCCTTCAGGTCCTGCACGATGTGGCGCACGCGCGCGATGCCCTCCTTCGATTCGGCCATCAGGGACGGGATGTCCTGGCGCAGGAAGTCCAGGTCGATCTGTTCGCGCAGCGCGCAAAGGCTGGCCGCCAGGCCCGGCGCGACGTCCGCCTCGGCGCCCTGGTACGCCGCCAGCATGCGGAACAGGTCGTCCAGATAGCTTTGCAAGGTGCCGAAGTTGGAGAAGATGTAGCCGATCGGGTTGTTGATCTCGTGCGCCACGCCGGCCGCCAGCTGGCCGATCGAGGCCAGCTTCTCCGATTGCAGCAGCTGCTGCTGGGCCATCGAGAGTTTGTCGTTGAGCTCGGTGAGCTCGATGTTGCGGCGGCGCAGCTCGGCGTCCGAGGCGGCGCGCTGGCGGATGTCCTCCTCCAGGCGGGCGTTGACCTCGGCCAGCTGGCCGGTGCGCTGCTCGACCAGGTGTTCGAGGTTGTCGTAGGCCTGGCGCAGCGCGATCTCGGCCAGGCGGCGCTCGGTCACGTCGCGCAGCGTCTCGATCGCGCCGACGATCTCGCCGGCGCCGTCGCGCAGCGGCGCGGCGGTGAAGTGCAGCCAGTGGCCGCGCGCGCCGATGTTGGGGAAGAAATCCTCGGCCTCGCAGGCGCCCGGGATCAGCGGCCAGGGCTTGACCTTGTCGAAGTAATAGCGCTCCATCTCGCGCGCCGGGCCGGCCACGATCAGGTCGGCCATCAGCGGCCGCCGCGCCGGGTAGAAGGCGCGCCAGTGGCCGTCGGTGCCGACCATTTGGGCCGCGCTCCAGCCGAGCAGGTGCTCGCAGGCCTTGTTCCAGTGCGTCACCCGGTGCGCGGTGTCGATGGCGAAGGTGGCGACCGGGTGGCCGTCGAAGAACTCGGTCAGGGCGATGGTCGGATGGGGCGGCTCGTCGCTGGCCGGGCGGCCGGGGTAGGGCGCGTTGTCGTGCGGGGTCTTCATCGGTTTCGTCTCTGTCAGTCAACCAGGATCTGGCACATCTCTTCGAATCCCGCCTCGGTTTCGCGGAACACCTCCATCCACGCCGCGTCGCTCAGGGCCAGCGCGCGCCAGACCCGCTCGGCCACCGGCGGCACCAGGTCGTCTTCGCGGCCGGACAAGTCGAGCGCGTGCGCCAGCGTGTTGGCGGCATGGATCGTCAGCGGCAGCGCGGTCAGGTCCTGCTCGGTGAGCGCGTGGTGGTTGGCGACCGCGCGCACGATGGCGGCCGGGAACTTCCAGTGCGCGGCCAGCATGCTGCCCACCAGCGCGTGCTCGAGGCCGAACACGGCGCGCTCGGCCTCGCCGATCTGGCAATCGTGCTGGGCGCGGTGGGCCAGCACCTCCTCGTATTGGGCCGGGTAGCGCGTCACCAGGACCAGCGTGCCGATGTCGTGCAGCAGGGCGGCGGTGAACGCGGTGTCGGCGGGCTGCCCGAGGTGCGGCGCGAGCGCCTTGGCCGCCACCGCCGCGCCCACCGCGTGGCGCCAGAAGCCTTGGAAATCGAAGCGGTTGCCCGGCCCCGGCGCGAAGCTGCGCGTGAGCGAGCAGGCCGTCACCAGGGTGCGGATGCTGTGCAGGCCGAGCACCGTGATGGCCTGGGTGATCGAGGTCACCTTGCATTGCATGCCGTAAAACGAGGAGTTGGCCAGGCGCAGCGTCTTGGCGGTGAGCGACTGGTCGCGCGTGATCTTGGCCGCCAGCTGGTGCAGGTCGACGTCCTCCTGCTCGATGCTGGCGAGCAGCTCGACCACCACCTCCGGCAGGGACGGCAGGTCGCGGATGTGGCGGATGATGTCTTCGGCGGAAATCATGGTTCCTTAGCCGTTCTGGCGGTAGTCGCGCAGCAGGCGCAGCAGCGCCGGCGTGGCTTGCACTTCGGCGCTGTGGCGAAACAGCTGCGCCAGGCGCTGCTGGCGCCGTTCGCGCTCGGCGGCGGCGGCGGCGGCGTCGGCCTCGCGCTCGGCCGGCTCGTCGGCGGCCTCGATCAGCACGAAGCAGGCCGACACGCCGCGGCG
>JACMLV010000891.1 GCA_014379395.1 Burkholderiaceae bacterium | reverse complement strand
CTGTCGCTGCCGTCGTCGGCGCCGCAACTGGCGCTGGCCGGCGCCCAGCTGATCGAATGGGGCGGAGCGCAGCGCTGGATTGAATCGGAGCTCGACGGCGACACCATGCGCGCCGTCGCGGCCGGGGTCGGCGGCCACGCCACCCTGTTTCGCGGGGGAGACAAAAGCGCCGGCGTGTTCCAGCCGCTCGCGCCGGCCTTGGCCGCCATCCACCGCAACCTCAAACAATCGTTCGATCCGGCCGGCGTTTTCAATCCGGGTCGCATGTACCCGGATCTGTAAGCCATGCAAACCATACTCGCCGATTTCATCAAGAACACCCCGGAAGGCGCCGAAGCCGAAGCCATCCTGCGCGCCTGCGTGCACTGCGGCTTTTGCACGGCGACCTGCCCGACCTATCAATTGCTGGGCGACGAGCTGGACGGCCCGCGCGGACGCATCTACCTGATCAAGCAGGTGCTCGAGGGCAAGCAGCCGACCGCCAAGACGCTGTCGCACCTGGATCGCTGCCTGACCTGCCGCAATTGCGAGACCACCTGCCCGTCCGGCGTGCAATACGGGCGCCTGGCCGACATCGGCCGCAAGATCGTCGAGCAGCGCGTGCAGCGCCCACTCGGCGAGCGCCTCTTGCGCGGCGCGCTCAAGGAAGTGCTGCCGCGCGCCGGACTGGTCAACCCGGCCATGAAGGTGGCGCAACTGGTGCGCCCGATGCTGCCCAAGGCCTTGCAGGACAAGGTGCCGCCGCGCCAGGACGCCGGCCTGTGGCCGCAAAGAACGCACGCGCGCAAGATGCTGCTGCTCGACGGTTGCGTGCAGCCGTCGATGGCGCCCAACATCAACGCCTCGGCCGCGCGCGTGCTCGACGCGCTCGGCGTGCAGCTGATCGTGGCCGCCAAGGCCGGCTGCTGCGGCGCGATCCGCTACCACCTGAACGACCAGGACGGCGGCTTGGACGATATGCGCCGCAACATCGACGCCTGGTGGCCGTATGTGGCCGACGGCGTCGAGGCGATCATGATGACCGCCTCCGGCTGCGGCGCGACGGTCAAGGAATACAGCCATCTGCTGAGCCACGATCCGGCCTACGCCGAGAAGGCCGAGACGATCTCGATGCTGACGCGCGACCTGTCCGAGATCATGCCGCAGTTCGAGGCCGAGCTGGGGCGCCGCCTGAACGGCAAGATCACGAACCGGGTCGCGTTCCACCCGCCCTGCACCTTGCAGCACGGCCAGAAGATCCGCGGCAAGGTCGAGGGCGTGCTGCGCGCGGTCGGCGTGGACGTCAAGCTATGCGCCGACAGCCATCTGTGCTGCGGCTCGGCCGGCACCTATTCTGTGTTGCAGCCGGAATTGGCCAAGCAGCTGCGCGACAACAAGCTGGCCAACCTGGCGGCCACCGGCGCCGAGATCATCGTCTCGGCCAACGTCGGCTGCCAGAGCCATCTGCAGTCGGGCACCGATACGCCGGTCACGCACTGGATCGAGCTGATCGACCGGGCGCTATCACAGCAACAACCACAACGACATTAACGGAGACAACATGAAAACCATTTTGAAATCGATCGCCGTGGGCTTGAGCGCGCTGACGTTTTGCGCCGGCGCCCTGGCCGACGCCGGCGGCACGCCGCAGGAGGCGGTGGCGCTGGTGAAGAAGGCGGTCGCCTATGTCAAAGCCAACGGCAAGGACAAGGCGTTCGCCGAGTTCAACAACCCGAAAGGCCAGTTCGTCGACCGCAGCCTGTATATCTTCGTCTACGACCTGAAGGGCACCAGCCTGGCGATCGGCAACGGCAACAGCGCCAAGATGGTCGGCAAGAACCTGAGCGACCTGCGCGACGCCGAGGGCAATTACCTGATCAAGGGCCTGATCAACGTCGCCAACACCAAGGGCAGCGGCTGGTTCGACTACAAGTGGCCCAATCCGGTGAGCAAGGCGGTCGAGGCGAAGTCGAGCTATGTCGAAAAGCTCGACGATATAATGATCGGCTGCGGGGTCTACAAGGCCCAATAGGGCCGCGCTGTGCCGATGGCACGCTGCGGCCCTTTTTTGTTCCCAAACGGAGTTGTTTGCATGATGGTTCAAACGTTTGCCACGCTGGTGGTGTTCCAGGCCGCCGGCGAGGGCATCGCCTACGGGCTGGGGCTGCCGGTGCCCGGCCCGGTGATCGGCATGGTGCTGCTGTTTCTGTACCTGATCGTCAAAAAGGACGCGATGGCCAAGCTCGCGCCCGGCTCGAACCACCTGCTGCGCCACCTGTCGCTGCTGTTCATCCCGGCCGGCGCCGGCATCATGCCGTACGCCTCGCGCCTGGCCGACGAGTGGCTCGCCATTTCGGTCGCGCTGGTGGCCAGCACGGTGGTGTCGATCATCGTCACGGCCAGCGTGGTGCGGTGGTTGCACCGATGAGCCACTCCTTCGCCGAGATCCTGGCGCACCTGGCCGCCACGCCGCTGGCCGGTCTGGCGCTCACGCTGCTGGCCTACCAGATCGCGCTGGCGCTGTACGCGCGCGCCAAGTTCCATCCGCTGGTCAATCCGGTCGCCATTTCGATCGCCATCGTGATCACCGTGCTGGTCGCCAGCGGCACCTCCTACGCCACCTATTTCGACAGCGCGCGCTTCATCCACTTCCTGCTCGGGCCGGCCACCGTGGCGCTGGCGATCCCGCTCTACCAGCAAATCGAAAAGCTCAAGCGCAACTGGTTCGCGCTGCTGAGCGCGACCCTGGTCGGCGCCAGCGCCGCGATCGCCGTGGCGATGGGCGCCGGCTGGCTGCTCGGCGCCTCGCGCGCGACCATCATGTCGCTCGCGCCGAAGGCGGTG
>JACMLV010000890.1 GCA_014379395.1 Burkholderiaceae bacterium | reverse complement strand
GGGCGCTCGCCTCCCACGCGGGCCAGCTTTGCAGCGGCAACTCGCCGTTCGCGTCGACCGGCGCCGACAGCCACGCCGGCCCGGTGTTTTCGCGGCGCACCATCAGGCCGGCCTCGGACTCGGACACGTAGTGGCTCAACTGGCCGCCGATGTACACGGCGATGCTCGAAAAGCCGCCGGTGCGCAACACCAGTTGCAGCCGGTTCAGCGACACCACCTTGCCGTAGGCCAGCGCGCGGGCCTGCTCGCGCGCATGGCCCAGCCGGACCGCGTCGTCGACCCGGAAGGCGAACATTTCCAGCTCGGCCAGCTGGTTCAGCACCATCACGTCGCCGACGACGTCGAGCGCGATTTTTTTCAACTGCAGCGTCAGCGCCTGCAAATCGCTTTGCCAGGCCAGCAGGTCGCGCCTGAGGCCGGCGAAGGCCGACTCCTGGTTTTGCCGGTTCGTGTAATAGGAGGCGAGCGAGGCGTCGATCACGGTCGACAGCGCCAGGACGCTGACCAACATCAGCAAGATCTTGCGTTTGATGCCAAGACTCAATTTCACGCGGGCTCCCTCACTGGCTCGGGTACTTGCGTTGCGCCGCGATGTCACGGTCGATGATCGCGGCCGCCTTGCTCAGTTCGGCCTGGGGGTCGCCGCCGGCCACGATGGCGGCCACGGCCCGCGCGAACGTCAGGCTGATCGCGCCATAGGCCGGCGTGACCGGGCGCGTCACGCCCAGGCCGGCGTTGATCTGTTGCGCGTACAGCCGCAGCGGGCCGTTGGCGCCATACAGCGGCGAGCGGGCCAGGGCCGCTTGGCGGGCCGGCACGGCGCCGTTGGCGTTGGTCATGCGCAAGATCTCCCCGGTCGACATCAAAAAGGCGAGAAAGGCGCCGGCCCCCTTGCGTTCGCGGCAAGTGGCCGAGATGCCCCAGCTCCACGAGCCGATGCCGGTCTTGACCCCGCGCCCGAAGTCCGGCAGCGGCAACAGCACCAGATCCTTGCCCAAGGCCTGCCGGAAACGCTGATAGTTCCAGTGGCCGTTCCAGGACAGCGCCGCCCGCCCGGTGACGAAATCGTCGGTGCGTTCGAACACGGCGCGGGTCCAACCGCGCGCGAACCAGCGCTTGAAGTGCCGCATCGCCGCCACCGATTGCGGGCCGTCCAGCACCCCCTTGGCGCTGCGGTAAGTGGCGCGCTCGATCAGGTCGCCGCCGAAGCCCTGCAGGATCGGCGCATAGGCGTAGCTGAAAAATTCGCTCAAGGTCGAGTAATAGGTCAGGTCGAGCGGATACTCGACGCCGTCGACGGCGCTCAGCTTGTCGAGCGCGCGCTCGAATTCGGCCAGCCGCCACGGCTGGCCGATGGTCGGGATGCGCACGCCGGCCGCCGCCAGGTAGCGGCGATTGCCCCACAGCCCGAGGCCGGAGTCGAATTGCGCCAGGCTGTACAGGCGCCCGTCGTAGGTGCCCTGGGCGATCACCGAGGGCAGCACGTCGCGCAGCAAGGCCGGCGGCATGAAGACATCGACCGGCTGCAGATAACCGAGCCAGGCGAATTCGTACAGGAACGGCCCGTCGAACTCGAGCAGGCACGGCAGCGTCCCGTTGGCCGCCGCGTGGTGCACGTGCTCGGCGTAGTTGCGTGAGGTGGAGACGGAGGCGATATCGATCTTGTAGAGGCGCTGGCGGCCATTGAACGCCTCGGCGGCCTGCTTGATGGCCTTGAACTCGGCGCTGGAATTGGCCTGGTGCAGCCAGACGTCGACCCGGCTTGGCGCCGCCGCGGGCGCGTCCGGGGCGGGCGG
>JACMLV010000889.1 GCA_014379395.1 Burkholderiaceae bacterium | reverse complement strand
CGCGCGGGCGCGCGTCAGCAGGGCCGCGCCGCCGGCGCCGCGGGTGAACACGATCAGTTCCACCGCGGAATGGGCGAACAGCGCCGCGCCGATCCGCTCCAGGCTGGCGCTGTCGATGCCCAGCGCGTCGAGGTCTTCATTGCTGACCTTGACGATGTGGGCCTGCGCCAGCGCCCGCTTGACGCCCTCCGCATACGCGCCCAGATCGCGCACCACCATCGGCCGCATATTGGCGTCGATCGACACCAGCGCGCCATGGCCGACGGCGGCGCGGATCGTCGCCAGCGTTTTCTCGATATCCTCCGGCACCAGCGCCAAGCCGCCGGTGTGCAGCAACTCCATCTGCTGCGGAAAGCCGGCGATGAAGCGCGCGGCGCTGATGTCGCGGTCCGCCACGCCCTGCCGGTGGAACGCATAGGTCGGCGCGCCCTGCCCGTCGAGGCTGACGACCGCCAGCGCGGTCGGGCATCCGCTGCGCGCCGCTTGCGCCAGGCCAACACCGGTGTCTTGCAACAGCGTGGCGAAGCACTGCCCGAAATGGTCTTCCGACAAGGGGTTCAGATAGCGCGTCGACACCCCTTGGCGGGCCAGGCCGATCGTGAAATTGCACACGGAACCACCCAGACAGGCTTCAAAACGCCCGTCGGGCTGCTCGATCAGGTCGACCAGGGCCTCGCCCATGGTGGCGATCATCGCGTCCGCCCCGCTTGTTCCATGCCGGCCAGACAAGCAGTCAAGACCGGCTCGGCAGCGCTGCCACTGGGCTGGAGTGTGGAAGTGTCCATTAAATAAAACTCCTTGATTTATTAATTGAGGCAACTATAGCCCGAATTAATCGAGCGGTAAAGCGCTTCATTAAAAATATTTTTCAGGCCGTGAGCGTCCGGCGCCGACGCGGCAAAATTCGCCTCCGCCGCAGCGATCGGTTAACATGGCGGGCCACGCCGGGGCGCGCATCGAAGCGATGCGAACGCCGGCCTCCCCCGACCACCATTGACGAATCCGTATGAAAACCAAACCCGAGAACGACACCGACCTGCGCATCAAAGTGAACCGCGAAACCGCCCGCCTGCCGTGGGTCGAACTGGAGAAGCATTTCGCCGCCGGCAACGTGGTGTTCGTGGCCGAGGGCCTCGACCTGGTCGACGTCGCGGTGCGCATCTCGCACGACGACAAGGCCAGCATCGGCGCCTGGATGGCGGCCGGCCAAGTCGCCAAGGTGAGCGACGAGCAAGCCCAAAGCTGGCTGGCGGCCGGCGCCGCCCTGTGGGCCGTGGTCGTCAGCCCGTTCGTGCTGGTGCAAGAGGACAAGCGCGCCGCGCCGCCCGCCGTTTCGCCCGGCAAGCGCACCATCCACTAAGAATCGGCGGCCCGGGCTGGGGCGAACGGCGTGGTCTGGCGTATAATCTTGGGTTTGATTTCAGATAGAAGAACAGAAGATCATGGAAGCCGAACGCATCAACGCCATCTCCGCCCTGCTCGCCGACCTCACCGTCCGCGAAGCCGAACTTCGGAGGTATCTTTGACTTCGCTGTCAAGTCGGAGAAACTCGAGCAAGTCAATGAAGAATTAGAAGATCCGACCGTCTGGAACGATCCGAAGCGGGCCCAGGACCTGGGCAAGGAAAAAAAGGCGCTGGAGGCGATCGTCTTCACGCTGACCAAGGCCGACGCCGACCTGCGCGATACAAACGACCTGTTCGCCATGGCGCGCGAGGAGCAGGACGAGGAGACGCTCGAGGCGGTCGCCACGGACGTCGACGCGATCCGCAAGGTCATCGAGGGCATGGAATTCCGCCGGATGTTCAACAATCCGATGGACCCGAACAACTGCTTCATCGACATCCAGGCCGGCGCCGGCGGCACCGAAGCCCAGGACTGGGCGTCCATGCTGCTGCGTCAATACCTGCGCTACTGCGAACGCAAGGGCTTCAAGGTCGACATCCTTGAACAGTCCGACGGCGAGGTGGCCGGCATCAAGACCGCCACGCTCAAGGTCGAAGGCGAATACGCCTACGGCCACCTGCGCACCGAAACCGGCGTCCACCGCCTGGTGCGCAAGAGCCCGTTCGACTCTTCCGGCGGCCGTCATACCAGCTTCGCCAGCCTGTTCGTCTATCCCGAGGTCGATGAATCCTTCGAGATCAACATCAACCCGGCCGATGTGCGCACCGACACCTACCGCGCCAGCGGCGCCGGCGGCCAGCACATCAACAAGACCGACTCGGCGGTGCGGCTCACGCACATTCCGACCGGCATCGTCGTGCAGTGCCAGAACGACCGTTCGCAGCACCGCAACCGCGACGAGGCCT
>JACMLV010000888.1 GCA_014379395.1 Burkholderiaceae bacterium | reverse complement strand
TGCGCCCGGCGGCCAACGTGGCGGACGAGGTGGCAACGAACAGGGCGGCGCCGCCGTCCGGTCTGCTCGACCGCGCCACCCTGCGCGTGGTCGCGCTGGCGCATACGGTCTGCCCCTACTACCTCGGCGCGGAAATGGCGCGCTGGTGCGACGTCGTCATCGGCGACTACAACTATTACTTCGACACCAGCGCGATGCTGTACGCGCTGACGCTCGCCAACGACTGGCGCGTGAGCGTGCTGGCCGACGAGGCCCATAACCTGGTCGCGCGCGGGCGCCAGATGTATTCCGCCGAGCTGGCGCAGAGCGACTTGGCGGCGCTGCGCAAGAGCGCGCCGGCGGCGCTGAAAAAGCCCCTCGACCGGCTGAGCCGGCAATGGAACAAGCTGGCCAAGGATCTGCCCGGCGCCTACCTCGCCCAAGCGGAACTGCCCGACAAATTCATGGCCGCGCTGCAAGACGCCGGCGCGGCGATGGGCGACCATCTGGCCGCGCATCCGGCCGCAGGCGACGACGCCCTGCAACGCTTCCACTTCGACGCCCTGCTCTTCGCCCGCCTGGGCGACAGCTTTGGCGCGCACTCGCTGTTCGACATCAGCGCCCCCGCCACCCTGGTCGCCACCCTGGGCGGCGTCCGGCTCTGCATCCGCAACATCGTCCCGGCGCCCTTCCTGCGCCCGCGCTTCGAGGCGGCCCACAGCTGCGCGCTGTTCTCGGCCACGCTCAGCCCCTGGCATTACTACAGCGACTTGCTCGGCATGCCAGACGACACCGCCTGGGTCGACGTCGCCTCGCCCTTCGGCGCCGAGCAGTTGTCTGTGCGGCTGGCCGGCCACATCTCGACGCGCTACACGCATCGGCGCAAATCGCTCGAACCGATCGCCGACCTGATCGCGCGCCAGTACGCGGCGCAGCCGGGCAACTACCTGGCGTTTTTCAGCAGCTTCGACTATATGGAACAGGCGGCCGACACGCTCACCGCGCGCCACCCGGAGATCAATCAGTGGCGCCAGGCGCGGCGCATGGGCGGCGACGAGCGGACGCAATTCCTGGCCCGTTTCACACCAGAGAGCGCGGGCGTCGGTTTCGCCGTGCTGGGCGGCGCCTTCGGCGAAGGCATCGACCTGCCGGGTGCGCGCCTGATCGGCGCCTTCATCGCCACGCTCGGGCTGCCCCAGATGAATCCGGTCAACGAGCAGATCCGGCTGCGCATGCAGGTCCAATTCGGCGCCGGCTACGACTACGCGTATTTGTATCCGGGCATTCAGAAGGTGGTGCAGGCGGCCGGGCGCGTGATCCGCACGCCCAGCGACCGCGGCGTGGTCTATCTGATCGACGAGCGCTACACCAGCGCAGAGGTGAGCGAGCTGTTGCCGCCGTGGTGGCAAGCTGGCAAGCTGGCGCCTTCGACGCCCGAGGCCAGCGCCCCGCAAGCGGCCCAACCCGACGCCCCGCCCTATTGAAAGAACCGATGACACAACTGAAAATTCCGGCCGTCTATATGCGCGGCGGCACCAGCAAGGGCGTGTTCTTCCGCGCCGACGCCCTGCCGGCCGATCCGCGACAGCGCGAGCGCATCCTGCTGCGCGTGATCGGCAGCCCCGATCCCTACGGCAAGCAGATCGACGGCATGGGCGGCGCCACTTCCAGCACCAGCAAGGTGGCGCTGGTGTCGCGCTCGAAGCGCCCGGACTGCGACGTCGATTACCTGTTCGGCGCGGTGCCGATTGCCGGCGCGCGCATCGACTGGTCCGGCAACTGCGGCAACCTGAGCGCGGCGGTCGGGCCGTTCGCCATCGCCGAAGGATTAGTGGACGCGGCGCCCGACGGCGTGGCCGTGGTGCGCATCTGGCAGGCCAACATCGGCAAGCGCATCGTCGCCCATGTGCCGATGCGCGGCGGCGAGGTGGTCGAGGACGGCGACTTCGAACTCGACGGCGTGACCTTCCCGGCGGCCGAGATCCGGCTCGACTTCCTCGATCCGGGCGGCGCCCACGATGGCGCGCCGGGCGGCGCGATGTTCCCGACCGGGCGGCCGAGCGACACGCTGGCAATTGCCGGCGTCGGCAGCTACGAGGTGACTTATATAGACGCCGGCAACCCGGCCATTTTTATCGACGCCCGCGCGCTTGGATTGAGCGGCGCGGAACTGCAGGCCGACGTCAACGGCAACGCCCAACTGCTGGAACTGTGCGAGGCGATCCGCGCCCACGGCGCGGTGGCGATGGGGCTGGCCGCCACGCCGCGGGAGGCGACGGCGCTGCGCCCGCACACGCCAAAACTGGCCTTCGTCGCGGCGCCGCTCGGCTACACCTCGTCGGCCGGCCGTCTGGTGCTCAAGGAAGAGATCGACCTGAACGCGCGCATTTTATCGATGGGCCAGCTGCATCACGCGATGACGGGAACCGGCGCGGTCGCCATCGCGGCCGCCGCCGCCATTCCCGGCACGCTGCCGCGGCGCCTGCTTGGCGAGCGGGCCGGCGGCGACATCCGTTTCGGCCATCCGTCGGGAACTTTGCGGGTCGGCGCCGCGGCGTGCCAGACCGACGGCGCATGGCGGGTGACGAAGGTGACGATGAGCCGCAGCGCGCGGCGTCTGATGGAGGGTTGGGTGCGCGTGCCGCGCGGGGCGGCGGATCAGCCGCCGGATTAAGGCGTCACAACCCGACCTCGCGCTCGAACTTGTCGAGCACGTCGGTGATTTTCTTGATGTTGTACGGCTTGACGACGAAGCCGCGCGCGCCCTTCCCCAGCGCCGAGAGCACGCTTTCCATCGCGCTCTTGCCGCTCACCATCACGCAAAAGCAGGCCGGCCGGCTGGTCTGGGCGCGCACCAGCACCTCGATCCCGGACCGGCCCGGCATGTTGATGTCGAGGAAGGCCAGGCGCGGCGCCGGCGCGGCCCGCTCCAGCGCCATGCTCGCCTGCACGCCGTCGGCCGCGTGCTCGATGTTCGAATAGCCGCGGCTGCGCAGGATCGCGGCGAGCAGATTGCGCATCTCGGCTTCGTCGTCGGCGATCAAAATTTCCACCTTGGCCTTCTTGGCGTTCATTGCTGTTCCCTCTGCCGCATTCATTGTTGTTCCTCCTGCCGATAAAGCGCGCTCACCTCAGCGAGCAGCATCAGTTGTTGCATCAGTTGCTGCACCGCCTGCGGCGCGGCGCCGCGGACCGCCTGTTCCATCTCGCGCGCCAGGTCGGTCACGCGCTGGAAGCCGAACGAGCCGGCCGAGCCTTTCAGCATGTGCAGCAGTT
>JACMLV010000887.1 GCA_014379395.1 Burkholderiaceae bacterium | reverse complement strand
GGCATCGAAGTGCGCTTCGCCGACGCGCGCAAGCCTGAGACCTTCGCCGCCCTGATCGACGCGCGCACCAAGGCGATCTTCTGCGAGTCGATCGGCAATCCGCTGGGCAACGTGACCGACTTCGCCAAGCTGGCCGAAGTGGCGCACGCGCACGGCATTCCGCTGATCGTCGACAACACCGTACCCAGCCCCTACCTGTGCCGCCCAATCGAGCACGGCGCCGACATCGTGGTCCACTCGCTCACCAAATACCTGGGCGGGCACGGCACCAGCGTCGGCGGCGCCATCGTCGACAGCGGCAAGTTCCCGTGGGCCGAGCACAAGGAGCGCTTCAAGCGCCTGAACGAACCGGACGTCTCGTATCACGGCGTGGTCTATACCGAAGCGCTGGGCGCTGCGGCCTACATCGGCCGCGCCCGCGTGGTGCCGCTGCGTAACATGGGCGCGGCAATCTCGCCGACCAACGCCTTCCAGATCCTGCAAGGTATCGAGACGCTGGCACTGCGCATGGACCGCATCTGCGACAACGCGCAGGCGATCGCGCAGCACCTGAAGCAGCATCCGAAGGTGGCGTGGGTCAACTACGCCGGCCTGGAAGACCATGCCGACCACGCGCTGGTGAAGAAATACATGGGCGGCCGCGCCTCCGGCATCCTGTCCTTCGGCCTGAAGACCGCCACCGCCGCCGATCCGCGCGCCGCCGGCGCGCGCGTGCTCGACGCGCTGCAACTGTTCACGCGGCTGGTCAACATCGGCGACGCCAAATCGCTCGCCACGCATCCGGCCTCGACCACGCACCGCCAGCTGAATCCGGCCGAGCTGGCCAAGGCCGGCGTGTCCGAAGACATGCTGCGCCTGTCGGTCGGCATCGAGCACATCGACGACCTGCTGGCCGATCTGGACCAAGCCCTGGCCGCCGCCTGACGCCTTCACCGGGAGAATTCGCATGCCATCGCAGCCAAGACCGCCCCTGCCGGGTCAGATGATGAATCAGCCGCTCTTGATTTCCAACATCCTGGTGCAGGCCGACCGCCATTTCGGCTCGCGCGAGATCGTCTCGCGCCGGGTCGAGGGCGACATCCACCGCTACACCTACCGCGACTGCCATAAGCGGGCGCGACAACTGGCCAACGCGCTCGCCACATTGGGCGTCAAGCCGGGCCAGCGGATCGCGACGCTGGCCTGGAACGGCTATCGCCACCTGGAGGCCTACTACGCGGTGTCGGGCTCGGGCGCGGTGCTGCACACGATCAATCCGCGCCTGTTCGCGCAGCAGATCGTCTACATCGCCAACCACGCCGAAGACCAGTTCCTGTTGTTCGACCTGAACTTCCTGCCGCTGGTCGAGTCGATCGCCGCCGAGTGCGCCAGCGTGAAGGGCTTCGTGCTGCTGGCCGACCGCGAGCACATGCCGGCGACAAGCGCGATCCCGAATCTGCTGTGCTACGAGGAGCTGATCGCGGCCGCCAGCGACGACTTTGAATGGCCCAGCTTCGACGAGAACGCGGCGTCCGGCCTGTGCTACACGTCCGGCACCACCGGCCACCCGAAGGGGGCGCTGTATTCGCACCGCTCGACGCTGCTGCACGCGTATGCGTCGGCCATGCCGGACGCGCTCGGCCTGTCCTCGCGCGACGTGGTCGCGCCGGTGGTACCGATGTTCCATGTGAACGCCTGGGGCACGCCGTACTCGGCGCCGCTGACCGGCGCCAAGCTGGTGCTGGCCGGCCCGGTGACGGACGGCGCCGCGCTGTACGCGCTGTTCGAGCAGGAGCAGGTGAGCGTCTCGGCCGGCGTGCCGACCGTCTGGCTCGGCCTGTTGGACCACATGCGCCGGCATGATGCGGCGCTGCCGGCCCTGAAGCGCATCGTCATCGGCGGCTCGGCCTGTCCGCCGGCGATGATGGACGCCTTCCGCGCGCAGGGCATCGATGTCGTCCATTCCTGGGGCATGACGGAATTGTCGCCGCTGGGCACGGCGTGCCGGCTGCAAGAGCGCCATCGGACGCTGCCGGCGGCGGCCCAGGACGCCGTGCTGGCCAAGCAGGGCCACGCGCTGACCGGGGTCGATTTGAAGATCGTCGGCGAGGACGGGCGCGAGTTGCCGTGGGACGGCCAGACGCACGGCCACCTGATGGCGCGCGGCCCGTGCGTGATCAGCGGCTATTTCAAGAACGAGGGCGGCGACGTGCTGCAGGACGGCTGGTTCGCCACCGGCGACGTGGCCACCATCGACGCCGACGGCTACATGCAGATCACCGACCGCAGCAAGGACGTCATCAAATCGGGCGGCGAATGGATCGGCAGCATCGATCTGGAAAACATCGCGATGGCGCATCCCGCCGTCAGTCAGGCGGCCTGCATCGGCGTGTTCCATCCGAAGTGGGACGAGCGGCCGCTGCTGGTGGTGGTCAAGCAGGCCGGCGCGGCGTTGACGGGCGCGCAGCTGCTCGATTTTTTCGACGGCAAGGTCGCCAAATGGTGGACGCCGGACGAGGTCGCTTTCGTCGAGGCGTTGCCGGTCGGCCCGACCGGGAAGGTGATGAAAAACCAATTGCGCGAGCAGTTCAAAGAGCACCGGCTGG
>JACMLV010000886.1 GCA_014379395.1 Burkholderiaceae bacterium | reverse complement strand
GCGTCGCCAGCGGCGCGCCGGAGGCCGGCTTGGCCGCCGCGCGGGCGCCGAGCGCAGCCTTGCTGGCGAGGATCGGATCGGCGGGAGTCAGGTTCATACGGGGTCGCAGTGTGAAGAAGTGATGCGGGGGAAAACCTGAGTCAGCACTGTGTGGGAGGGATGCTCCCAGCTTACATCGGCACCTTTTTCAGCATTTCGATGCCGACCTTGCCGGCCGCGATTTCGCGCAGGGCGACCACGGTCGGCTTGTCCTTGGCTTCGACTTTCGGGGTGTGCCCTTGCAGCAGCTGGCGCGCGCGATAGGTCGCGGCCAGGGTCAGCTGGAAACGGTTAGGGATATGCTTCAGACAATCTTCAATCGTGATACGGGCCATCTTAACTCCTAAAAATGCGGTCTTGGCGGGGCGGTGATGCGGTCCGCGGCTGCGAGGTTTCCGCTTATGCGGCGTGAATGCCCAGTTGGGCGAAGAGCGATGCGTTGCGCGCCGCTTGTTGCGCATACCGGCAACGGGTCGCTGTGACGATTGCGCGCAATTCGGACAGCGCGGTCGCAAAATCCTCGTTGATGATAGCATATTCGAACTCCGGGGCGTGGGCGATTTCGCCGCCGGCCGCCAGCAGGCGCCGGGCGATCACGTGCGCCTCGTCCTGGCCGCGCTTGTTGAGCCGCTCTTCCAGCGCGTCGATCGACGGCGGCAGGATGAAGATGCCGGCCGCCTGCGGGAACTGCTTGCGCACCTGGCGCGCGCCCTGCCAGTCGATTTCGAGCAGGATGTCGGTGCCGGCGCGCATCTGCTGCTCGACCGCGATGCGCGAGGTGCCGTAGTAATTGCCGTGCACCTCGGCCCACTCCAGGAATTCGCCCTGCTCGGCGCGCGCGACGAAGTCGTCGGCGCTGGTGAAGAAATACTGGCGGCCGTGCTCCTCGCCCGGACGCGGCGCGCGCGTGGTGGTCGAGATCGACAACTGGATGGCCGGCTCTTGCGCCAGCAGCGCGTTGACCAGTGTCGACTTGCCGGCGCCCGATGGCGCTACGACCATGAACAGGCTGCCGGACAGGGGGGCGGAGTGGGGCATGGCGATCCTCGTGAAGACAAAACTATTGTCGGACGTAAAGTGTATCAAATACGGCCAATGGTTGGTAAGGGCGCCAACCGGCGCGCGGCCATATTTTAACAGCGGCCGGCGCGCCGGCGCCGCCAAGTGAAGGCCTGTCGATTGCATGAGGCGCCCGCCAAGGGGGCGCCCTCCGGAGGGCGGGCTTGGCGTCGCCGTCCGTCCCGGCCGATCGCGGCGGCCGCCTTTATTCGGCCGCTTGCTCGGTTAATGAGACTTATTTGCGATTGGCTGCGGATTTTGATACGATGAGTTTCCGCTTCTCCAATTCCAACTTAAGGACTTGCCATGACGTCGTTCAAACCCGCCGCGCTCGCCGCCGCCTTGCTGATGAGCGCCGCCGCCGGCGCGCAAGAGGTCAATCTGTACTCGGCCCGCCACTATCAAACCGATCAGGCGCTGTATACGAATTTCACCAAGCAAACCGGCATCAAGATCAACCGCATCGACGCCGGCGAGAACGAGTTGCTGGAGCGTATCAAGAACGAGGGTGCGCACAGCCCGGCCGACATCCTGCTGACGGTGGACGCGGCGCGCCTGGCCAAGGCCGACGAGCTCAATTTGCTCGCGCCCGTCAATTCGAGCGTCCTCAACGCGCGCATCCCGGCCAATCTGCGCACCCCGAACTGGTATTCGTTTTCCAGCCGCGCCCGGGTGATCGTGTACAACAACAAATCGGTCAGCGGCGCCGCCGTGCAAAATTACGAGGACCTCGCCAATCCCGCCCTGAAGGGCAAGGTTTGCGTGCGCTCCGGTTCGCATCCATACAACCTGTCGCTCGGCGCCGGATTGCTGTCGCACCTGGGCGAGGAAAAGACCGCCGCCTGGGCCAAGGGCCTGGTGGCCAATTTCGCGCGCTCGCCCAAGGGCGGCGACACCGACCAGATCAAGGCGGTCGCGGCCGGCGAGTGCGGCGTCGCGCTGGCCAACTCGTACTACGTGGCGCGCCTGATGCGCTCGGACAAGCCGGAGGACAAGAAGGTGATGGAGTCCGTGACGGTGGTCTGGCCGAACCAGAAGACTTCCGGCACCCACATCAACATCTCCGGCGCCGGCGTGTTGAAGACCGCGCCGAACAAGGCCAACGCGGTCAAGTTCCTCGAGTATCTGGCGTCCGACGAGGCGCAGGTCTATTTCGCGGACGGCAATAACGAATGGCCCGTGGTGGCCAACGTCAAGACCAACAATCCGGCCCTGAACGCGCTGGGCAAGTTCAAGGCCGATTCGATCGGCGTCGGACGCCTGGCGGAACAGCAGGCGGCGGTGCAAAAGATTTACGACCGCGCCGGCTGGCAATAAGCGCAGGACTGATGCACTCCCCGGCGAAGGGTCGGGGCATCAATCGGAGCGCGCTCCGGGCGACTGACGACTTAATGTGGAAATCGAAAGGCCAATGAATGTTCATTGGCCTTTTTGTTTGAGTGCTTCCCTTCTGTCATACATGGAGCGGCTTGGTCCTCGGCTTTGCAGCGTTAAGGGC
>JACMLV010000885.1 GCA_014379395.1 Burkholderiaceae bacterium | reverse complement strand
GATTTTCGCGGCCGTCGAGGGCGCTCGCCGCCGGGCGCGGCAGACGGCCGTTGACGATGGCGAAGCCGAGCAGCGCGTCCTTGGCCAGCGCCAGCGCCTGCAAGCTGCGGCGCTCGCGCGCCAGTTCGTGCTTGCTTTTGCTCTGCGCGCCGAGAAACAGCGACGCGGCGCCAAGGCCGACCACGGCCACCAGCAGCAACAAGGCGGCGCCGCGCTGGCGCGATGCGGATCGGCGGGCGGGTGGGCGAGGGTTCGATGCGCGTGTCGATGCGCGGCAGGGGTTGATTAATGTCGGTGGCCCCGCCCACCCTACAAAATCGAAAATCACGTTCTGCTCATGGTTCATGCGCGTCCTTCACCTTGCCGTCGAGCGGATCGTAACGCTGGCCCGGTTGCAGGATCACTTGTCGGCCGGAGGGCAGGCGCAGCGACAAGGCGCCCTTGGTGGCGCGCAGATTCGGGTTGTCGTCTTGTGGCGTCTGGTTCAGCCAGATCGTGCTTTTGCCGTCGCTGCGTTTGATGATGCCGTTCAGCACCACAGGTTCGGGCGGCGGCGGTGCGGGCGCGGGCGGCGCTGCCGTCGCATCGGCGGCGGGCGGCGGCGCGATCTGCTGCACGTTCGTGCCGGCCGCGCGCAGGGCGTCGATCTGGGCGCGGTCGGCCGGCGATGTGAACAGACGGCCGAGCGTGATGCCGTGGGCCGCGCCGCAAGCGGCCAGCAATAGAAGCAGGCGTAGCGCCCGGAGGATGGCGATCCGCCTCATTTTGTTTCCTTCGCTACGCCGGGTGCCCCTACGCCGGGTGCCCCTACGCCGGGCGCCCCTACGCCGGGTGCCCCTACGCCGGGTGCCCCTACCGTCAGCCAGTTGAGCGTGCAGTCGGCGCTCAGGCGCGGCGCCGGGCCGGGGCCTTGCGGCGTCAGGTTGCTGCGCCGGATGCTGCAGTCTTGCATCGCGAACATGCCGCGCGTTTTCAGCTGGTCGAGGAAGTTGAATAAGTCCATTTCGTGCAGCAGCTCCAGATGCAGCGTCATCTTGCTCGCGCGCAGCTGGTAGTCGCCCATCGGCAGCGGCGCTTCCAGGCGCAGCGGCTGGCGCGCGTCGATTTCGTAGCTCACCGACGCCAGCCCGAGCCGCTCTTGCGCCTGGTTGATCGCCTCGGTCCACTCGAGCCGGTTTTCCTCGCCGATCCAGCCCTGCGCGCGCAGGGCGATGAACAGCGGTCGATAGGTGCGGATTTCGGTCTTCTCCTGCTCGACCTGGTTCAGTTTGGCGAAGGCGGCGTCGCGTAGTTGTCGCGCGCGCACCAGATCGGCGTGGCGCGCGTCCAGGTACCACTGGCTCGAGCCGACGGCCAGCGTGGCGGCGAGCAGCGTCAGCGCGAACGTCAAGGCCGGCAGCCGGATCGAGGTCGCCTCGTTGTCGGCGCCTTCGGCTCGGGCCGCGCCGGAAAGGATGGCCCACAGGCGGTCCATCAAGCTGGCGAGCGAGGCATTGTTCATGGCTTCCAGCCCAGGTTCAGGATCAGTTTCGCCTTGTCGGGCTGCACCGCCGGGCCGGATTTGCCGCTCAGTTTCACGCTCGGGCGCAGGTCGAGCGGCGTCTGGATGATTTCCACGCTCAAGCCCGGTTGGCGCGCCAGTTCGGCGGTCAGGCGGTTGACGCTGCCGAGCACGGCGCGGTAGTCGCTGGGCGCGAGCGCCACCTCGGCTTCGACCCGCAGCGTCTGCTCCGGCGCGACGGGGATGCCGGCCAGCAGCGACGATTGCGGCCCGGCCGCGCGCACGGCCCAGTCGAGCTGGAGCAGTTCGATTTGCGGCGCCAGTTCCAGCGCGGCGCTCAGCATTTCCAGCATGTGCGCCGGGTGCGGCCCCTGCGCCTGCACCGTGCGCGCAAGCAGCACCGCCGCCTTCATGTTGGCCGCTGGCTCGGGCAGCGGCGCCAGGGTCGCCATCTGCGCCTGATAGCGCATTTCGTCGGCGCGCGTCTGCTCGTTCAGCCGCGCCAGCTTGGTCGAGCCGTCGGCGATCGCCCATATGTTGATCGCCAGCCACAGTATGGCGCCCGATCGCACCGCCGCGCCGGCCACGTGCAGCGCGCGGCGCAGTCGCCACAGCAGGTAGAAGCGGGCCGGGCCGGGCAGCGCGTAGTGGCTGGCCGGCGCGATGAAGCG
>JACMLV010000884.1 GCA_014379395.1 Burkholderiaceae bacterium | reverse complement strand
TTCGAGAGATAGTCGAGGCGCTGCATCCGGTCTTCCAGCCGCCGCAGCACGATGCGGCCGAGGCGCATCTGCCATTGCCGCACGTGCTGGCACATCTCCACGCGATCGGCGCTCACGAGCTGCGCGGCAGCGGTGGGTGTGGGTGCACGCACGTCGGCCACGAAATCGGCGATCGTGAAATCGGTTTCATGGCCGACGCCGCTGATCACCGGCATGGAGCAGGCGGCGATCGCGCGCGCCACGCCCTCGTCGTTGAAGGACCATAAGTCTTCGATGCTGCCGCCGCCGCGGCACACCAGCAGCACGTCGCACTCGGCGCGGTTCGAGGCGAGGTGGATCGCCTCGGCGATTTTTTCCGCCGCCAGCTGGCCTTGCACCGGCGTCGGATAGAGGATCACGCGCACGTGCGGCGCGCGCCGCTTGAGCGCGCTCAGCACGTCGCGCAGGGCCGCCGCCTGCAAGCTGGTGACGATGCCGATTGTGCGCGCGAACATCGGCGGCGCGCGCTTGCGGGCCGGATCGAACAAGCCCTGCGCCTCCAGCTTTTCCTTCAGGCGCAGAAAGGCTTCGAACAGGGCGCCGACGCCGGCGCGCCGGATCGCTTCGACGTTGATCTGGTAATCGCCGCGCGCGCCGTACAGCGTGACCAGCGCGCGCACCTCGACCTTGTCGCCTTCGCGCGGCGTGAAGCCGGCATATTGCGCACGGCCGCGAAACATCACCGCGCGCACCTGGGCGGCGTCGTCTTTGAGCGTGAAATACCAGTGGCCGGAACTGGCGCGGGTGAAGTTGGAAACTTCGCCGCTGATCCAGGTCAGCGGAAAGGAGCGTTCGAGCAGGCGCGCGACCGCGCCGTTCAGGGCGCTAACGGTGAGCACCGGCGGTGGGGTGAAGCTGCTCTCGGGCGAAGTATTCAAGGCGTCGAACTCGTTTGGTTGGGTGGGGCAGGGCATGCTTATGTCACAGTTCGCGAAAAACGACAAGTTTTTTTGCTAAGTGCATGATTTGCATGTGAAAAAGCCGTTTTGCGCGATTTCGTGGCAATGGAAGAAAATCCTTATGAATCAAGGACATCACGATTTCGCCGGGCACTTGCGCACATTATTATCCACAGAAACTGTGCGGAACTTGTGGGGAAAGCCAGCCGTTTTTATGGCTTTTCCACTGCTCATTTTTTACGCATGAGGAAAAAGTCCTTTGAAATCAATGTGTTTGGTCGATATCAAATCGCTTGCTAACAATCTTATCCACAAAAGGTGTGAGGAACAGTGCGTGGATTGTGGAAAACGGCCGAATGGCGCCTTTTCAGGTGGAAAACCGGGGCCGGCGAAGCCCGATTTATCGCGCGGCGGCCGGTTTCGTCGATTCTTGGCTGTGCTGCCATATTTTTACGCAGGGATGAATTATCCTTATGAATCAAGGTACTTGGGTAGTGTCAAAGTGCTTGCTAACAATCTTGTCCACAGAAGGTGTGCAGAACTTTGAGCGGAAGTGGGCAAGTTCGGATGGCCGGCGATTTTTCCGCCACCGCACCTTCCGTTCGCCTGCTGCATCATTTTTGCGCAGTGTGAAAATGTCCTTATGAATCAACGGTGTTGAGTTTGATCAAAGTGCTTGCTAACAATCTTATCCACAGAAGATGTGCAAAACCGCGACGTTATCCCCATCACGCCGCGCTGACGGCGCCGGAATCGACCGCGCTCAAGGGGCGGACGCACTTGCCGAGCGCCGCGCAACACGTTACATTGCGCCATCCGCTTGCGCAGGTGCGCCGCATGCACTAGTCAACTTTCTCGAGCACTAGTTTGAATCGCTCGTCAAGCCGCCGTTTCCCCGTCTTTACCTTGGTTTTACTTTACACAGGAGTTTGTTTTGTTCGCCATTTTCCAAGCCGCAGGCTGGCCTATCTGGCCGTTGCTGGTCGCGTCCCTCGTCGCCACGTCCCTGATCATCGAACGCCTGCTGTTTCTGCGCCGCGCCAAGATTTTGCCGCGTCAACTGTTTGGCGAAGTGGTGCAGGTGTACCGCAGCGGCAGCATCACGTCCGACACGATCGAGAAACTGGAGCAGAATTCGCCGCTGGGCACCGTGCTCGCCGCCGCCCTGCGCAATGTCGACGCGCCGCGCGACGTGATGAAGGAGTCGATCGAGGAGGCCGGCGGCGCCGTGGCGCACATGCTGGAGCGCTTCCTGACGACGCTGGGCACGATCGCCACGCTGGCGCCGCTGATGGGCTTGTTCGGCACGGTGGTCGGCATGATCGAGATCTTCGGTTCGCAAAACGCGGCCGGCGCCAATCCGACCCAGCTCGCGCACGGCATTTCGGTGGCCCTGTATAACACCGGCTTCGGTCTGGCGATCGCCATGCCGACCCTGGTGTTCTACCGCCACTTCCGCGCGCTGGTCGACAGCTTCGTCATCGAGATGGAGCAGCAGGCCGTCAAATTCGTCGACATCGTTCACTGCGGTCGCAAATGAATTTTCGCAAGGGAAAGGGGCGCGAGGACCCCGAAATCAATCTGATCCCGTTCATCGACGTGCTGCTGGTGATCCTGATTTTCTTGATGGTCACGACCACCTACAGCAAGTTCACCGAGTTGCAGATCACCTTGCCGACCGCCGAGGCCGACAAAGCCATGCAGCGGCCGTTGGAGGTGAACGTCACGGTCGATGCCAAGGGCGCCTACACGGTCAACAACGCGCCGGTCTCCTTCCGCGACGTCGGCGGACTGGCCGACGCGCTGCAAACGGCGGCCAAGCAAGCCAACAACGGCCAGGCCCCGACGACGACCCCGGTGGTGATCGTCAACGCCGACCAGTTCGCCATGCACCAGATGGTGATCAACGTGCTCGAAGCGGCGCGTCTGGCCGGTTACGAGAAGCTCACCTTCGCGGCCCAGACCGGCGCGAACAAGTAATTCTTTCCTCAAATGGCGCGCAGTCCAAAGCACCGGCTTTGCGCGCCGCTTTTTCTTCCCCTATGTCCACAGCCCATCCGTCCGCCGCTCCCGTTGCGTCCTCGCCATCCCGGTTGGAGGCGACGCTGACCCGCGCCTGGCAAGGACGCGGCGCGCTGGCCTGCGCCTTGTGGCCGCTGTCCCAGTTGTTCCGGGCGTTGAGCGGCCTGCGCCGCCTGCTGTTTCGCGCCGGCGTGCTGAAGTCGAGCAGGCTGCCGGTGCCGGTGGTCGTGGTGGGCAATATTTTCATCGGCGGCACAGGGAAGACGCCGCTCACCATCTGGCTCGCGCAGCAGTTGCGGCAAGCCGGCTTGGAGCCGGGCGTGATTTCGCGCGGGCATGGCGGCGCCGACGGCGCGCCGCGTCCCGTGACGCTTGAATCGAGCGCGCGCGAGGTCGGCGACGAGCCTTTGCTGATCGCCCGCCGCGCCGGCTGTCCGGTGATGGTCGGGCGCGAACGGGCAGATCGG
>JACMLV010000883.1 GCA_014379395.1 Burkholderiaceae bacterium | reverse complement strand
GCCTCGCCGGCCACGCCTCGCCGGCCGCACCTAGTCGGCCACGCCTCGCCGGCCGCACCTCGTCGGCCACGCCTCGCCGGCCGCACCTCGTCGGCCACCATCAAGTCCTGGGCGTGGTCAGCAGGGCCTTCATCCGCGCCAGCCGCTCCTTGGGCGAGATGATTTCCGCCTCGGTGGGCACGGCGTCGCCGACGTCGAGCTGCATCTCCTTGATGAAGCGCGACGGGTCGCAATGGACCTGCTCGCCGGCCCGCTTGCGCTTTTTGCACCAGGTGATTTGCAGCGTGCGCTGGGCGCGCGTGATGCCGACGTACATCAGGCGCCGCTCCTCCTCGATGCGCGCGCCGAGCGTCTCGACCGGCGCGTCCGGATCGCCCTTGTGCGGCAGGATGCCCTCCTCGACGCCGACCAGGAACACGTGCGGAAACTCCAGCCCCTTGGAGGCGTGCAGGGTCGACATGCGCACCGCGTCCTGCTCCTCGTCCTTGCCCTCCAACATCGTCATCAAGGCCACCATCTGGGTCAATTCGAGCAGGTTCTTTTCCGGCCCGGACTTGTCCTTGCCGCCGCAGCCGCGCTCCTTGAGCCAGCTGGTGAAGTCGAGCACGTTCTGCCAGCGGCTCTGGGCGGCGCGCTCGTCGAAGCAATCGTACAGGTACGACTCGTAATTGATTTCCTTCATCATGTCGTCGAGCACCTCGGCGGCGTTCTCGCCGCTGCCGGACGGGCCGGGGCGGCTGGCGCGCGCCTCCAACTGGTTGATGAAGGTGCAGAACTGGCGCAGCGGGAGCAGTTGGCGGTCGTTCAGCTTGGCCTCGATGCCGCCCTTGAACACGGCCTGGAACAGCGAGCACTGCCACTGGCCGGAAAACGCTCCCAGCACCTCCAGCGTCGACTGGCCGATGCCGCGCCGCGGCGTGGTCACGGCGCGGATGAAGGCCGGATCGTCGTCCTCGTTGGCGAGCAGGCGCAGGTAGCTGATGATGTCCTTGATCTCGGCCTTGTCGAAAAAACTCTGGCCGCCCGAGATCGTGTACGGAATGCGCTCCTTGCGCATGGCCTGCTCGATCACGCGGGCCTGGTGGTTGCCGCGGTACAGGATCGCGTAGTCGGAGAACTTGTTCTTGCGCTCGAAATGGTCGGCCGAGATCATGATCGCCACCTGCTCGGCCTCCTGGTCGTCGGTCTGCATGCCGAGCACCTTGATCGGCTCGCCCAGCCCGTGCTCGGACCAGAGCGACTTTTCGAACAGCTTCGGGTTGTTGCCGATCACCGCGTTGGCTGCGTTCAAGATGCGCATCGTCGAGCGGTAGTTCTGCTCCAGCTTGATCACCCGCAGGTCGGGGAAATCGACCTCGAGCGTCTTCAGGTTCTCCACCGTCGCGCCGCGCCAGGCGTAGATCGCCTGGTCGTCGTCGCCGACGGCGGTGAACATCGGCTTCTTGCCGATGCCGGTCACCATCAGCTTGACCAGCTCGTACTGGCAGGTGTTGGTGTCCTGGTACTCGTCGACCAGCAGGTAGCGCAGGCGGCGCTGCCAGCGGTCGCGCACCGCGTCGTTGCTGCGGAACAGCTCGACCGGCAGGCGGATCAGGTCGTCGAAATCGACCGCCTGGTAGGCCGACAGCGTCGCCACGTAGCTGGCGTAGATGCGCGCGGCCTGGGCCTCGTCCTCGTCCTTGGCCTGGTCGAGCGCGGCGCTTGGCTCGACCAGGCCGTTCTTCCACAGCGACATCGCGCCCTGGATGCGGCGGATCAGCTGCTTGTCGGTGGTGATCGCCAGGTCCTGCACCAGCGAAAAACAGTCGTCGCTGTCCATGATCGAAAAGCGGTCCTTCAGGCCGAGCGCGTTGGCCTCCTGGCGCAGGATCTTCACGCCCAGCGAGTGGAAGGTGGAAACGGTCAACTGCTTGGCCTGGCGCGGCTGCTTGAGCAGCTTGGCGATGCGCTCCTGCATCTCCAGCGCCGCCTTGTTGGTGAACGTCAGCGCGGCGATGGTGCGCGGGTCGTAGCCGCGGTCCTCGATCAGATGGGCGATCTTTTGCGTGATCACGCGCGTCTTGCCCGAGCCCGCGCCGGCCAGCACCAGACAGGGGCCGTCGAGATAGGTGACGGCCTCGCTTTGCGGGACGTTCAGGCCGAACTGGGGGGCTTTGGACATTATTTCCGCGCTGAAAGAAGGGCCGGCCATTGTAGCAGCGTCCCCCTTGCGCCAAAGCAAGCGCGCGCGAAACAAGATTTGACAGGGCGTAAGGGCCTTGCGTTACCATCCTGCCTGACGGCGCTGCCTGTGCCTTTTCTTGGAAGACAGCCACATGAAATTTGAACATTTAATCGAAGTAAACGACCCGATGAACCCGCTGATCGAGCCGCTCAGCCACGAGCAGCTGTGGCGCGGCCTGGTGCTGCGCGCCGAATCGCCGATGTTGTTCGTGCCGCACCTGGACGAGTGCCTGATCGGCGCGCGCGACGAAGGCGGCTTCGGGCGCCGGCTGCGCTACGGCGAGCTGGTGATCGAGGACCGGGTGGTGCTGCACCCGCTGCGCCAGGTGCGCTACGAGGTGGCGGCGCAGGGCGACATCAGCGCGTCGAGCCTGGTGATGACGATCGAGTCGCCCAATCCGGAGTCGCTGTGGGTGCGCTTCGAATACGACGACGGCCACGACGCGGCGACCGACGCGGCCAACGCGATGTACGACGACTTCCGCCGCTCGGCTTATCAAGAATCCGACATCGACACCATCCGCATCCTGCGCGAACTGGCCGAGCAGGGCCGGCTCGATGGGCTGCTGAACTAGCTTAACCGCCCTTGCCAGCCATTAGCGAGGCAAGGATCGTTTACTGAAAAGCCCCGCCCCGTAACATCTCATTAAGGCAAGACAGGTAGGGTGGGCACGCTCTTGTGCCCACGCGGAGGCCTGCGCCGCGTGGGCACAAAAACGTGCCCACCCTACGAACTGCTGACGTTTACCCCAGCTTAGATATCAAGCGGATCGACTTCAAGCGACCATTTGACGCGGCTTTTCAATTCGCGCAGCGTGGCCAGCCACTCCTTCAGGAACGCCTGCATGGCCGGGCGCGAACTCGATTCGAGCAGCAGCTGGGCGCGGTCGACGTTGTAGACGCGCGTCATGCTCATCGGGATCGGATCGTTGACCGTGATGCCCGGATAGTCGGCATAGCTCTTGGCCAATTCCAAAAACTCGATCGCGGCGGCCAGCTTGGGCGCCTCGGCGCGCAGCAGCGCCTGGAACAGGTACGGCGGCAGCAGGGCCTGGCGGCGCTCCTCGAGCAGGCTGCCGGCGAACTGGTCGTAATCGTGGCCGACCACGGCCGCGTACAGCGCATGGGTCGGGTAGCGGGTCTGGATCAGCACTTCGCTGACGCTGCCGCCCTCGGTGCGCGCGGCGCGCCCGGCCCGGCCCGCCACCTGCATCAGCTGCGCGAACAGGCGCTCGCTGGCGCGGTAGTCCTGCGAAAACAGGGCGGTGTCCGGGTTCAGAATGCCGACCAGGGTCAGCTTTTTAAAGTCATGCCCCTTGGCCACCATCTGGGTGCCGATCAGGATGTCGACCTCGCCCCGGTGCACGCTGTCGAAGGCTTCCTGCGCGCTGCCCTTCTTGCGGGTCGAGTCGGCGTCGATGCGCAGGATGCGCGCCTCTGGAAACAGTTGCTGCAAGCCCTCCTCGACGCGCTGAGTGCCGCGCCCGAGCGGCTGCAAGTCGACGTTGCCGCAATCGGGGCAATGACGCGGGATGCGCAGTTCCAGGCTGCAATGGTGGCAGCGCAGCCGATGCTCCGGCTTATGCAGCACCATGAACGAGGTGCAGCGCGTGCAATTGCTGATCCAGCCGCAGGCCTCGCAGCAGATCACGGGGGCGTAGCCGCGCCGGTTCAAAAACAGCAGCGATTGCTCGCCGCGCTCCATGCGCAGTTTCAGGGCGGCGATCAGGTGCGAGGTCAGGCCATCCTTGGGCTTGTCGCGCTCCATGTCGAGCAGCTTCACGCGCGGCAACACCGCGTCCTTGACGGCGCGCTCGCGCAATTCGAGCTTGCGGTAGCGGCCCGACTGGGCGTGGTGCCAGCTCTCGAGCGACGGGGTGGCCGAGCCAAGCACGATCGGGATGCCCAGCTGCCAGGCGCGCCAGACGGCCAGGTCGCGCGCCGAATAGCGCAGGCCCTCCTGCTGCTTGTAGGACGGGTCGTGCTCCTCGTCGATGACGATCAGTTTCAGTTGCGGCAGCGAGGCCAGGATCGCCAGCCGGGTGCCGAGCACGATGCGCGCCTTGCCCTGGTGCGCGGCCAGCCAGTGCAGCATGCGCTCGCCCTCGGACAGGCTGCTGTGCAGGGTGGCCAGCATGACGCCGGGGAAACGCGCCCGGATGTTGCCCTCCAACTGGGGCGTCAGGTTGATTTCCGGCACCAGGATCAGGATCTGCGCCTCGGCCTCGCGCGCCAGCAGCTGGGCGCAGGCTTGCAGGTAGACCTCGGTCTTGCCGCTGCCGGTCACGCCGTACAGCAGGGTCGGCGCGAAGTCCTGCGCGCCGCCGATGGCGTCGGCCGCCTCTTGCTGGGCGGGATTGAGGGCCGGCATGTCGGACGGGGCGCCATCGTGCGCCGCGTTTTGTTTGTCGAGCTTCTTGATGGCGCGGTCGAGCGCGACCGTGGTCAGCACCCGCAGATTCTTCGGCAGGCCGGGCAGCGCGACCTCGCCCAGCGGGCGCTGGTAATAGTCGGCGGCGAAGCCGGCCAGCGCCAGCCATTGCGCCGACAGGGGCGCGAGCTGGCTGCGCAGCGCCAGCGCATCCTTGAGCTTGTCCGGCGGCACATCGGTCGTCTCGGCGATCCCGACGATCAGGCCCACCACCTCGCGCGAACCGAACGGCACCAGCGCCAATTGGCCGATTTGCGCGGGAGTTGAGTCAGCGCAAGGCCAGTTGTAATCGAAGAAAACGTTGAGCGGCGTGTCGAGCGCGATTTTCAGGATGCAGGACGTCATTTATCTACCAATCTGCATGAAAACGGACACTGGAAAATTCTGTGGATAACTTTGTGGACAAAGCAAAATTGATGTGGAGAAAGCTTGGCGGCGAACTGGGGATAGCCACGCAGTCGCCGGGGACAATAAAATAAAGCGCTTTATAATCAATGACTTGCAATTTCCTCCCCGACGAGGGGAAAAACGCTTATTTTTCTTGCACTCTGTGCATAAGTGATGTATTGAGCGGAAAAAAAACCCGTTTCAGCGGGCCTTATCAACCTCCCGATGCAAGCCGCGGATGCCCCTTCAAGCGAACTCAGGCGAAAGATTCTACACATCGCCCATGGGTAAACCTTGCGGTAAATCAATTTTTTCCGAAATCCAAATTGTCCACTCCAGCCTGTTGATAACTTTGTGGACAATAAAGTGACAAATTCTCGGTGCGCAGTCGCAAGATTGCTTAAAGGTAAACCATTCCAACCAAAATATGAATCAATTTACTTATAAATCAATTGCTTACATCGCATACCTAAAACGCAACATTCACTTTTTTTCGGCTTCGCGCCGAAAATAAATTGTGAATAAGTCGACTTTCACCAAAGCAAAAGTGAAAGGGGCGGGCTTCGCCATGAAACCCGCCCGGCGCCGTGCGAACCGATCAGGCGCCGCGCAGGGCCCGGCTCTGGCTATGCACGGCCTCGACCATCGCCGCCACCGCGTCGGGCGAGGTGAACTGCGAAATGCCGTGGCCGAGATTGAACACATGGCCGTGGCCCGGCGCGCCGAAGGCCTTCAGCACCTTCGCCACCTCGGCGCGGATCTGATCCGGGCTGGCGAACAGGATCGCCGGGTCCAGATTGCCCTGCAAGCCGACCTGGTCGCCAACGAGCGCGCGCGCGCGCGTCAAATCCACCGTCCAGTCGAGGCCGACCGCGTCGGCGCCGATGCCGGCGATTTCCTCGATCCACTGGCCGCCGCCCTTGGTGAACACGATGGCCGGGATTTTGACGCCGTCCTTTTCACGCTTCAGCTGGGCCACGACCTGCTGCATGTAGCGCAGCGAGAACTCTTGATAGGCGCCGTCGGCCAGCGCCCCGCCCCACGAATCGAAAATCATCACCGCCTGCGCGCCGGCGTCGATCTGCGCGTTCAGGTATTGCGCGACGGCGGTGGCATTGGTGGCCAGAATGTGGTGCATCAGGTCCGGGCGGTTGTACAGCATCTTCTTGATGGTGTGGAACTCCTTCGAGCCGCCGCCCTCGACCATGTAGCAAGCCAGCGTCCACGGGCTGCCCGAAAAGCCGATCAGCGGCACCCGGCCGTTGAGCTCGGTGCGGATCTGCGTCACCGCGTTGAACACATAGTCGAGCGAACCCGGCTCGGGCAGGCGCAGCGCCATCACGTCCTGCTCGGTGCGCAGCGGGCGCTCGAACTTCGGCCCCTCGCCCTCGACGAAATACAGGCCCAGGCCCATCGCGTCGGGCACCGTCAGGATGTCCGAGAACAGGATCGCCGCGTCGAGAGGGAAACGGTCGATCGGCTGCAACGTCACCTCGGTCGCGTAATCCGGGCTCGTGGCCAGGCCCATGAAGGAGCCGGCGCGCGCGCGCGTGGCGCGGTATTCCGGCAGGTAGCGGCCGGCCTGGCGCATCAGCCACACCGGGGTGTAGTCGGTCGGCTGGCGCAGCAGCGCGCGCAAGAAATTGTCGTTCTGGAGCGGGGCGAATTGAGACATGGAAGCAATCGTTGGCTTAAAGAAGGTCGCTATTATCGCACCCAATGGCCGCCGGTTCACCCAATTTGATACCCGTGCCCAAGCGTGCGGACGCGCCCCCGAGGACCGAAGTTTCGCTGGAAGATTGCCGGCGCTTTCACTATGATGCCTGTTCGATTACACCGCGCCGCCCGCGCGGGCCGCCCTTATTGATTGCACGGAGCCAGCATGAGCCACGCCACCCCGAAAAAAACCGCCCCCCACGGCCTGTGGCAGTCGCCGATCGACGCCAAACTGGTGGCCGCCGGCGCCTCGCCGCTGTCGCAGCTGACGCTCGGCGGCGCCGACGGCGAGTCGATCTTCTGGCTGGCCGGACGGGCCAGCGAAGGCGGCCGCAACACCCTGCTGCGCCAGCGCGGCGCCCAGGTCGCGGAACTGACGCCGGCCCCGCTCAACGCCCGCACCCGCGTGCATGAATACGGCGGCGGCGCCTACGCGGTCGACGGCGACACGGTGTATTTCTCGCACTTCGCCGACAACCGCGTCTATGTGATCGACGGCGCGCTCGAGCCGCGTGCGCTCACCGCGCCGGGCAGCGCGCGTTACGCCGACTTCATCGTCGACGCGCGCCGCCACCGCCTGATCGGCGTGCGCGAACTGCACCCCGAAAGCGGCCACGCGCATCCCGTCAACACGCTGTGCGCGATCGGCGCCGACGGCGCGGAAACTGTGCTGGTCGAAGGCAATGATTTCTACTCGTCGCCGCGCCTGTCGCCGGACGGGCGCAGCCTTGCCTGGCTGAGCTGGGACCACCCGCGCATGCCGTGGCAAGGCACCGAACTGTGGCTGGCCGAACTGGCCAGCGACGGCGCGCCCGGCCCGGCGCGCAAGATCGCCGGCGGCGCGCGCGAATCGATCTGCCAGCCGGAATGGTCGCCGTCGGGCGAACTGCACTTCGTCTCCGACCGCAGCGGCTGGTGGAACCTGTACCGGCTGCGCGCCGACAGCCACATCGCCGAACCGCTGTGCCCGATGCACGCCGAATTCGCCACCCCGCACTGGATCTTCGGCGCCGCCATGTACGACTTCACGGCCGGCGGCGACATCGTCTGCACCTACATCGAAAACGGCGTCAGCCGGCTGGCGCTGCTGCCGGCCGAGGGCGGCGCGTTGCAAAACATCCCGACGCCGTATCAGGAAATCCGCGAACTGAAAGTCGGCCCCGGCTTCGTCGCGCTGATGGCCGGCGCCCCGACCATCGCCTTGGAGCTGGCGCGCATCGACCTGGCCGACGGCGGGCGCGAAGTCCTGGCGCGCTCGATCGAACAACTGCCGGCGCTCGGCTACCTGTCGTTGCCCGAGAGCGTCAGCTACCCGAGCAGCGGCGGCCGCACGGCGCACGCCTTCTTCTACCCGCCGCACAACGCCGACTACGCCGCCCCCGAGGGCGAGCAGCCGCCGGTGATCGTCATCAGCCACGGCGGCCCGACCAGCATGGCGAGCAACACCCTGAAACTGGCGACCCAGTACTGGACCAGCCGCGGCATCGGCGTGCTCGATGTGAACTACGGCGGCAGCAGCGGCTTCGGGCGCGACTACCGCAACGCGCTCGAAGGCCAGTGGGGCGTGATCGACGTCGACGACTGCGTCGCCGGCGCGCGCTATCTGGCCGAACGCGGCCTGGCCGATCCCGAGCGCCTGATCATCCGCGGCGGCAGCGCCGGCGGCCTGACCACGCTGTGCGCGCTGACCTTCCACGACGTCTTCAAAGTCGGCGCCAGCTACTACGGCGTGTCCGACCTGAAGGGGCTGGACCAGGACTCGCACAAGTTCGAATCGCACTACAACGAATACCTGATCGCCCCGGCGCCGCACGCCGACGCGCTGTACCTGGAACGCTCGCCGATCCACCACACCGCGCGCCTGAAGCGGCCGATGATCTTCTTCCAGGGCCTGGACGACAAGGTGGTGCCGCCGCAGCAATCGGTGCTGATGGTCGAGGCGCTGCGCGCGCGCGGCGTGCCGGTCGCCTACGTGCCGCTCGAAGGCGAGGGCCACGGCTTCCGCAAGGCGGAAAACATCGCGCTCACACTGGAGGCCGAGCTGTACTTCTACCTGCGCGTGTTCGG
>JACMLV010000882.1 GCA_014379395.1 Burkholderiaceae bacterium | reverse complement strand
GTTGGCCGACGAGCTCGGCACCGTGCGCGAGATGGTCAGCCGGGTGCTGGACGATTTCGCGCGCCGGCAACTGCTGCGCCTCGGGCGCGGCCGGATCGAGGTGCTGGCCGCCGAGGCGCTGCGCGCGCTGGCCGCGGCGCGCTGACCCTTGTGTAACCGGGGTTACAGACAGCGCCGCCGGCGCGCCCTATGCTGAGCGCTTGATCATTCTCAACGGAGAGCAAGCATGAATGCAAATATCGGAACGGCGGACCGCGTGATTCGTCTGGTGCTGGCGGCGGGGCTGTTCAGCCTGTTTTTCATCCTGGACGGCGACCAAAAATGGCTGGGCTTGATCGGCTTGGTGCCGCTGGCCACCGGATTGATGCGCTGGTGCCCTTTGTATTCGCTGTTCGGCATCCGCACCTGTTCTCTGTAGGTTCGTCCGCAGTGCGCCGTTGGCGGCCGCCGGCCGCCAGCGCGCCCCTCCCGCGCCTTTTCCGCGCCCCTTTCCGCGCCCCTTTCCGCGCCCCTTTCCGCGCCCCTTTCCGCGCCCCTCCCGCGGCGCGCCGCCAGCCATCCGCGCGCGCGGGTGTCCAGGCGCATTCTTTTCACTCGTATTCCTGCGCCGCATCACGGATAATTGCCCGCGCGGTCGCCCGGCGCACGCCATTCCCGCAAGCGGGAGACGGGTCGTTTTCCGTCTCATTTTCGGGAATGGCGGGCGGCGCGGCATCGCCGCGGCCCTCACGGCGGGGGCGCGGCAACCGCGGCGGCGCGTGACAATCGGTCAAAAATTGCTGGCAGGAATGAATAACTGGGCGTCGCGCATCGGTCGGGCGCCCGCCCGAGGTTGGCACGCGCTTTGCTGTGGGAGGGGGAGTGGTGTCGCGCGGTCGGTTTGCGGGGTTGGGCAAGCCAAGGCGGCGCGCACCATAAATCTAGAAAAATTTGCCGGACATCAATTTTTTTTGCGTCCGGATAAGATTGAAAAACGGCTACGGAAGCGGGCTGCACCGAAAAAAGCGCATATGAAAATCACAAATTTGAAAATTGGGACACGTCTTGGTATCGGCTTCGGCCTGGTGCTGGTGTTGATGATCGCCCTGGCGCTGCTCGGCCTGGCGCGCATGGCGCACATCCAGCAAAGCCTGCACGGCATCGTTGACGACAACAACTTGCAGATCAAGTCCATCATCGAGATGCGCCAGGCGGTCATGTCGGTGGCGCTGACCTCGCGCAACATGGCCTTGATGAGCGATCCGGACCAGGTCGAGGACGAATTCGACAAGATCGGCGACGACCGCGAGGAGTACAACGCGCACGCCGAGAACATGGCGCGCATGGTCAAGTCGGAGGCCGGCAAGGCGCTGCTGGGCAAGATCTCGGCGGCGCGCGCGGCCACCGAGCCCTTGACCGACAAGGCGGTCGCGCTGGCGCGCGAAACCAAGCACGAGCAGGCGGTGGCGGTGTTGATCAGCGAGGTGCGCCCGCAGCAGCGCAAGTGGATCGGCGCGCTCGACGAGATGGTGCGCTCGCAGGAAAAGGCGGCCGACCTGGCGGCGCAGGCGGCCGACGCGTCGTACAAGACGGCCCGCCTGCTCACTTTGATCATCACGGTCGCCGCCACAGTGATGGGGGTGGCCAGCGCCTGGGCCGTCTCGCGCAGCATCACGCGCCCGCTGCATGAGGCGGTGGCGCTGGCGCGGCGCGTCTCGGACGGCGATCTGACCGCCCAGATCCGCGTCACCTCCAAGGACGAGGTCGGCCAGCTGATGCAGGCGCTCAGCGACATGAACGCGAGCCTGATGAAAATCGTCGGCCAGGTGCGCGGCGGCACCGAAACCATCGCCACCGCCTCGCGCCAGATCGCGGCCGGCAACCTGGACCTGTCCTCGCGCACCGAGCAGCAGGCCAGCTCGCTCGAGGAAACCGCCTCGGCGATGGAGCAGCTGACCGCCACCGTCAAGCAGAACGGCGACCACGCCTCGCAGGCCAACCAGCTGGCCCAGGCCGCCTCGCACGTGGCCGTCAAGGGCGGCACGGTGGTGTCGCAGGTGGTCGAGACGATGGGCTCGATCAACCATTCCTCGCGCAAGATCGTCGACATCATCGGCGTGATCGACGGCATCGCCTTCCAGACCAACATCCTGGCCCTGAACGCCGCCGTCGAGGCGGCCCGGGCCGGCGAGCAGGGCCGCGGTTTCGCGGTGGTGGCGACCGAGGTGCGCAACCTGGCGCAACGCTCGGCCGCGGCGGCCAAGGAAATCAAGCAGCTGATCGGCGCCTCGGTGGAGAAGGTCGACGTCGGCGCCAAGCTGGTCGACCAGGCCGGCGCCACGATGGCCGAGATCGTCGCCAGCGTCAAGCTGGTGACCGACCTGATGGGCGAGATCGCCGGCGCCAGCGCCGAGCAGACCATGGGCATCGAGCAAGTCAACCAGGCCATCGGCCAGATGGACGAGGCGACCCAGCAGAACGCGGCGCTGGTCGAGCAGGCCGCCGCCGCCGCCGCCTCGCTGCAAGACCAGGCCGGCACGCTGGCGCAAGTGGTCAGCGTCTTCAAGCTCGAGGGCGGCCATGCCGCCCTCGG
>JACMLV010000106.1 GCA_014379395.1 Burkholderiaceae bacterium | reverse complement strand
TGCGCGCCCGGCCGCGTGCTCCGGCGCACCGGCCTCGTCGATCAGGGCCGCCACGCGCGCGGTCGCCACCACCGATTGCTGCAACTGGCTGAACTGCATCGTCATCTGGATCAGCGGCTCGATCACGCGCGCGATGTAGCTGACGAAGGCGTACAGCACGCCGAGCTCGGCGCCGCCGATGTCGCGCCGGCCGAAGCTGAAGATGACCACCGCCAGCAGCACGATGTTGAGCATGTCGAGCGCCGGGCGCAGCAGCCAGGCGTTGGCGCGCAGCTCGGCCAGGCGGGCCGCGTAGTGGGCCTCGTTGGTGGCGCGAAAGCGCGCCGCGAAGCGCCGCTCGGCGTTGTTGGCCTGCAGCACGCTCATGCCGCCGATCGACTCGGCCATCTGGCCGTTGATGTCGCTGCGCAGGGCGCGCGCGCGCATCACCGCCGGCCCGCTCCAGCGCTGGTACAGGAAGACGATCACCAGCACCGCCGGCAGCAGCGCCAGCACGATCAGCATCAGGCGCCAGTCCAGCCAGGCCATCGCGCAGAGGGTGCCGGCCAGGATGATCGAGCTGTCGAGCATGACGAACAGCACCTGCACGTAGAGCGTCTTGACGGCCTCGGTGTCGTTGGTGACGCGCCCGACCAGCTGGCCGATGATGGCGTTGTCGAAAAACGCCATCGGCAGGCGCAGCACGTGGTTGTAGACGGTTTCGCGCAGCCGCCGCACAGAGCGCATCGCCAGGCCCGACAGGCGCACCAGTTGCAGGTAGCGCAGGCCGGTGGCGATCCAGCCGGTCAACAGGCAGCCGCCGAGCAGCAGCGCCATGCGGCTCCAGTCGAGCCGGTGCGGCAGCAGGTGCTCGTCGATCAGCGCCTTGCCGAGGATCGGGCCGAGCACTTCCAGGCCGGCCGCGAGCAGCAGCCACAGCACGGCCAACACCATGTGGCGCCGGTCCGGCCCGGCCGCGCGCAGCAGCAGGCCGAACGCCTGGCGCAATTGGCGCCGGGTCGTGTCATTGCCGTCCTTGGCGCGCGCGGCCGGCGCGGCCAGGGTGTCAGACGGCGTCAAGGCTGGCCTCCAGTTGTTGGTAGCGCCACTGGCTGGCGTACCAGCCGTCGCGCGCGAGCAGGCTGTCGTGGCTGCCGGTTTCGACGATGCGCCCGGCGCGCAGCACCACGATCAGGTCGGCGCTGGCGACCGCGCTCAGGCGGTGGCTGGCGATCACCACGCTGCGCCCGGGATGGCTTTGCCGCAGCGTCTCCAGGTGGCGCAGGATGCGCGTCTCGGTGCCGGTGTCGACCGCCGAGAGGGCGTCGTCGAGCAGCAGCAGGGCGCTGTCGGCCAGCAGCGCGCGGGCGATCGCCAGGCGCTGGCGCTGGCCGCCCGACAAGGTGATGCCGCGCTCGCCGACATGGGTCTGGTAGCCCTGCGGGAAGCGGGCGATGTCGTCGTCGATGGCGGCCAGGCGCGCCGCCTGCTCGATCTCGGCGCGGCTGGCGCTGGGCCGCGCCAGGGCGATGTTGTCGGCGATGCTGGCCGAAAATAGAAACGCCTCCTGCGGCACCCAGCCGACGGCCGCGCGCAGCGTCGCCAGCGTGTACTGGTCGAGCGCGTGGCCGCCCCAGCGCGCGCTGCCCGCGCCCGGCGTCAGCTGGCGCAGCAAGACCCTCAGCAGCGTCGATTTGCCGCTGCCGGTCGGGCCGACCAGGCCCAGCGTCTGGCCCGGCTTGAGCGTGAACGAGATGTTCTCCAACGCCGGCGCGCCCTGGCCCGGATAGGCGTAGCCCAGTTCGCGCACCTCGAGCGATCCGGGGCCGATGGCGGTCAGCTTGCCGTGGTCGTCGATGGCGAGCGGGGCGTCGAGCAGCGGTTGCAGGCGCGCCAGCGCGGCGCGGCCGCGCTCGACCAGCGCGAGCACCCAGCCGGCCGCGAACATCGGCCAGATCAGCTGCCCCAGATACATCGAAAAACTGGTCAGCGCGCCGATGGTGAGCTGGCCCTGCCATATCAGATAGCCGCCCAGCCCGAGCGTCAGCGTGCTCGCCGCGCTCAGCGTCAGGCCGACCGCCGGCTCGTAGGCCGCCTCCC
>JACMLV010000881.1 GCA_014379395.1 Burkholderiaceae bacterium | reverse complement strand
TGGATGCAGGCGTGGGCCGGCGTGGCGCCGCAGGCGGAAAACGGGGTGCGCGGCGTGCCGGCGTCAACGGCGGCGAGGGCGAGCTGTCCGTTCTGGCCGGAGGCGGCCGCGGCGGCGGGATCGAACTTGGCGAACTTGCCGCGATAGTTTTGCGTCGTCGCGCCGCCGGCGGCCTTCGCCGTGAGGGTGAAGTTGGCCGTCATCGGCTCGCCCATGTAGGTGAAACTACTCGCCGCGCAGGCGGGCGTCGCGCTGCGATTGGTGACGGCGCCCGGCGTCACCGCCAGGTAGGAGGGGATGAAGCGACCGACGCGCTGGGGCGTGCCGATGACGTCGCCGACATCAACGCCGTCGCTGGGGTCGACGTCGACGTCGAGATAGTTGCGGGAGGCGACCACCGGCGTCAAATTGATGATCCCGACATCGTTCCAGGCGAACGTGGTGCCGGTCGCGACGCCGGCGCTGAACGTCGGGAAACCATTGCTGAGCGCGGGCAGGTTGAGCATGTCGGCGAACGGAGCGGAAAAAGCCGGGTCGTTGGCGGCGCTGACGAGCAATTGAACCCCTTCCGGCGTCGTTTCCTTGCCGAAGTTCGGGGTGGCCGCGCCGCCGCTCGTGGTGGCGGTGGCGGTGACGCTGAACGCCTCCCCGGCGCGCACGAAAGCCGTGTCGCGCGTACGCGGCAGCGCGGGGTCGAAGGCCAGGTCGGCCGCCGGATTGGCAAAGAAAGGCGACGCCGTCTGTTTGATCGCGCTCAAGACGAACCCGCCGGGCTTGACGATGAAGGGGTTTGAAAAACCGTTCAACACGGCCGAATTGGGCATGATTTTCCGGGCGCGCAGAATGACCTGGCCGACATCATCGAATCGAATGATGAACGGCGCATTACCATTTGCATCGAAGGTCAGGTTGACCGGCAGGTAGGTGGTCGAGGCCGCGTTGTCATTACGCGCGATGGTGGTCGAGTTGACGAGCATCAGGTTACTGCCGCTGCAAGCGGTCGGATCCTTACATTCATAAGCCAGGCTGACCGCTTGGGTTCCCACCAGCGCCGCGCCGCACGCCATGGTGGTGTTGTCGCTTTTCACGGCGCGCAGATACTGGCTGCCCGAGGCTGTGCCGGCCACCTGATTGGCGAGATTGCCGGTGGCGCCCGACACCGACGAAAAAATGAATCCAGAGGTGTCGAACGTTGCCGAGCAGCTATTGCTGGTCGAGCACGCGGCGCCATTCGGGCAACAAGTGCGCGCATTCGCCGCGGCAATTTGCTCGCCCGACAACGTCACCGTCACCGGGCCGCTCACGCTCGGATAACTCAATGTGGCGGTGGCCACCCCGGCGCCGTCGAACGTCACCGCAGTGGAACTGAGCAAGCCGCCGGTCGACGCGCCCAGCGTGGCCTGCTTGCCGTTCAGCGTGGTCGATCTGCTGGTGCAGGGGCTGCTGCTGTTGGCGCAGGCCGTCACGGTCACCGTGTTGGGCAGGCAGTTGATGCCGGTGCTGGGCATCGACAACTCATAGTGATGCGGCCCCGCCACGGCACAGGGGTTGGTGGCGCCATTGAAGGTGCTGCACGTGGTGGTGCCGCCGATGTTGCCGCTGCTGATCACGGTGATGGCGGTCACGTTCCCCGTGATGGTCGTATTGTTGGCGAGCGTAACATTCGTCGCGGAAACGTTGCCGGTGATATCGCTGTGTGAGCTAAGCGAAATGGAGTTGCCGGCGACGACGCTGCCGGTGATGGAACTGTTCGAACCGAGGGTCACCAAATCGCTGGCGGAAATATTCCCGAACACCTCCGAGTGACTGTTTAATTCGACCGCCGTCGCCGTGATGTTGCCATGGACCTCGCTGCTCGAACCCAGTTTGACACTGTCGCCCACGATGTCGGCATATACGATATGGCTCGAGCCGACCTCAAAATCGTTGGCGGCGTTGAATACGCTGGCCGCGCAGTTGGTGTACGTCTTGCCGGAGAGCGAGCAACCGGCCACGGGGCCGCCATCAAACTTGACCAGCGCGCCCGACGCCGCCGCGCTCGCCAACATGATGGAGCAGCACGCCAGCCAACGTTGCAGGTTTAGAAATCTCATATGGATAGATCACCTTCAAAAAGATGGCCGAATTGCTCAATGCGGTTTGCCGGGCCGCGCATTAACCGTTTCCGCAACACGTTTCCACAACACGCCTGCGCTGCCGCCGACGTCAAAATTCGAGCTTCACGACGCGCTGCACGTAATCGGGGCCGCTCGGGGCCGGATTCGGACAAACCCCGCCGGCCGGCTCGCTGCAAGCGGTGGACGTGATGCGCCAGCGATCGAGCGCCGAGCGGAAAGTCAGGTTTTGCGCGCCGCCGGCCGTCGCGGCGATGGTCAGCGTCATCGTGTTCGCGCCGGTGATGGCGGCCACGCGCGTGCCTGGCACGATGCCCGGGCCCGACACGCGCATACCTTCGAGCAAGCTGGCCGTGTTGATCGCCGTCACGGCGGTCGAGTTGTTGGTCAGCGTGCCGGCGATCGCCGCGGCCGGCGAGGTGCCGACGCCCGCCGCCGGGGTCGCCGTGCGCGC
>JACMLV010000880.1 GCA_014379395.1 Burkholderiaceae bacterium | reverse complement strand
GGCGTCGCCGTGCTCACCTTCCACACGCTGCCGCGCCGCTCGGCGGTGGCGAACGTCGCGCTGCTGGCCGGCGCTTCGCTGCTGTGGCTGCTCGCGGCGGCCGTCATCAGCCCCCACGACAGCCGCTTCTCGGCCTCCGGGCCGCTGCTGTCGAACCTGTTCCTGCTGGGCGTGGGCGTGCCGTTCCAATGGCAGCTGAGCCAGCACAAGTCGCGCCAGCTGCTCGGCACGCTGCGCCAGTACGTCGCCAGCGAGGTGGTCGACGAGCTGCTGCGCAGCGACATGAAGGACCCGCTGGCGCCGCGCCTGCTGCAGGTGACGACCCTGATCGCCGACATGGAGGGCTACACCACCCAGGTCGAGGCGCTGCCGGTCGAGGAGGCCGCGCGCCTGACCACCGACTTCCTCGACTGCCTGACGCGCCCGGTGCTGGCGCGCCACGGCACGCTCGACAAATACACCGGCGACGGCCTGGTCGCGTTCTGGGGCGCGCCGCTGCCCAACGCCGACCACGCCGACCTGGCCCTCGACGCGGCGCAGGACATCCTGGCCGAGGTGCGCCTGCTGAGCGAGCGCCAGGTGCGCGCCGGCAAGCCGCCGCTGCGGGTGCGCATCGGCATCGAGAGCGGGCTGGCGATGGCGGGCGACTACGGCACCTCGTTCCGCAGCATCTACACGGCCGTCGGCGACAGCGTCAACACCGCCTCGCGCCTGGAGCAGGCCGCGCGCGACTTCCCGCACGACGTCATCGTCGGCGCCGGCACGGTCGCGCGCTCGCCCCGGCACGACTTCGCCTTCCTCGGCCAGCGCCTGCTGCGCGGCAAGGAAAAGCCGGTCAACCTGTTCACCCTGGCCGAGGCGCGCGCATGACGGCGCCGCGCTTGACGATCGCGCTGCTGGCGCTGTGCGCGCTGGCCGGGCCGGCGCTCGGTTCCTCGCTCGAACCCGGCTCGGGCGGGCGCGACGAGCTGTATCTGGACGCGATGCAGGCGCTGTCGGGCGGGCGCGCCGAGGACGCCGCGCTGCTGCTCACCGGCTTCCTCGAGAAGGAGCCGCTGCACGCCGGCGCCTGGCTCGACCTGGCGCTCAGCCAGTGCGAGCTGGGCAACGCGGGCGAGGCCGAGCGCCTGTTCCGCGAGATCGAGGCGCGCTTCGCGCCGCCGCCGGGCATCGTCGAGGTGATCCAGAACCACCGCGCGCGCGGCTGCAAGCGCCCGCCGGCGCAGCGCGCGCTGATGTCGCTCTCGCTCGGACGCGGCTACGACGACAACGTCAACCAGGGCGCCAGCTCGCACCTGTTCAGCACCGGCAGCGGCGCCACGCTGACGCAGTGGGAACTGGCGCCGGACTACCTGCCGCGGGCCGACGGCTATGTCACGCTGGCCGGCGACTACGCCCGCACCATCGCCGCCCAAACCGGCACGCGCGCCTTCGCCCAGTTGCGCCAGCGCCGCCACGACAGCCTGCGCCAGCAGGACACCACCTCGCTGCTGCCACGGCTGCTCGACGCCGAGCAGCCGTGGCAGCTGGGCGGCTGGCGCGGCCGCGCGACCGCCGCGTTCGGCAACCTGCGGCTCGAGCACCGGCTGTATCAGCGCCAGAGCCTGCTGCAAATGCGGCTCACGCCGCCGGTCGCGCTGCCGGCGCGCCTGGACTGGGGCTTGAGCACCAGCGTGAACCGGGTCTCGTATCCGAGCCGCAACGGCTACAACAGCAACACGATCGACCTGGGCACCACCTTGACCCACCACGGCGCCGGCTTCGACACCACGCTCGCGCTGGGCACGCTGTCGGACAACGGCCAGAGCGCGCGCCCGGGCGGCAACCGCACCGGGCGCTACGCCGGGGTGCTGCTGCAGGGCCGGCTGGGCGAGCGCGCGACGGGCGAACTGGGCTGGAACGCCCAGTCCTGGCGCAGCGGCGCCCCGTACGCGCCCGGGCTGATCGACGCGGTGCGCTACCAGAACAACCAGCAGCTGCGCGCGGCCCTGACCTGGCAGGTGGCGCCGCACCACAGCGTGCAGCTCGAATGGCGCGCGGTGCGCAACCGCGAGAACATCTCGCTGTTTCAATACAAGAGCCAGGCGCTCCAGTTCAGCTGGCGCTGGGACAATTTCTGATGCGGGCGCGGCGATGAGCTGGGAAATGGTGCTGTTCCTGACCGGCATGGCGCTGGTGTCGGCCGGCTGCCTGGTGCCGGCCAGATGGCTGCCGCCGCTGCCCAACGACAAGCTGCTGCACTTCCTCGCCTTCGGCGGCCTGACCCTGCTGGCGCTGCGCCTGGTCGGCGGGCGCGGCGAGCTGATCTACTGGCTGGGCGGGCTGCTGCTGGCGGGCTGGCTGATCGAGGCGCTGCAAAACCTGGTGCCCGGGCGCAGCTTTTGCTGGCGCGACATGGCCGCCAACGCGGCCGGCATCCTGGCCGGAGCCTGCTTCGCGCCGCTGCTGCTGGTGCGTTAGGAGGCGGTTTGGCTTGTGGAAAGATGATTTTGCGAGGCAAGGGTGGGCACTGTTTCACCGTGCCCACGCTGTCGTGCGTCCGCGTGGGCACGATAGTGCCGTGCCCACCCTACCCCGCGTAACCTATACCACCGAAAAAGTGTGCATGACGCCTAACCCAAAAAAAGACCTGCCCCCGGCCCCGGCCGACAACGCCGCGGCGCCGGCGTCG
>JACMLV010000879.1 GCA_014379395.1 Burkholderiaceae bacterium | reverse complement strand
TCGCGCTGCAGGATGCGGTTCGGGTTGTTGACGAACACCTTCAGCAAATTCGCCTCCGCCGTGCTGAGCAGGTTGCGCTCGCCGCCCGGCGTGTACAGCGTGTTGTTGCCGACGTTGAACTGCCAGCCGGAGAAGGCGGCGATCTGCTTTTGGGTCGCGCCGCCGGTGGCGCCGTCGGCGTTCTCCAGCCGGCGCAGGATGCTGCGCACGCGCGCCACCAGTTCCCTCGGCTCGAACGGTTTCAGCACGTAGTCGTCGGCGCCCAGTTCCAGCCCCATCACGCGGTCGCTGACGTAGGCGCGCCCGGTCAGGATCAGGATGCCGCAGGTCGAGCGCGCCCGGACCCGCTGCATCAGTTCCAGGCCGTCCATGTCGGGCAGGCCGAGGTCGATGATGCACAGGTCGGGCGAGAGCGCCGGCAGGTCGCGCAGCAGGTCGGCGGCGTTGCGGCACCAGTCGGTGCGGAACGAAAAGTCCCCCAGCACCTGGCCGATGGTGCGCGCCACGTCGGCGTCGTCCTCGACGATGACGATGTGTTTTTGCGGTTCCTGCTCGTCTACGCTTTTGCTCATGATTTGCCTTGTTTCGCGGCCAAGAGGGCGCGCGCCAGATCTTGCTGACTGAAGGGTTTGGGCAGCAGCGGCAGCTGCTTCGGCCATTCCTCGGGCAGGCGGTCGCTGTAGGCGCTCATCAACAACACCCGGATCAGCGGCCGGTTTTCCAGGATCAAGAGGCCGAGCTGGCGGCCGTCGACGCTGCCGGCCATGACGACGTCGCTCAGCACGATGGCGATGTCGGGGATGTATTCGATCATCTCCAGCGCCTGCGCGGCGTTGGCCGCCTCGATCACCGGGTAGCCCAGGTCGATCAGCTGCTGGCGCACCACGCGCCGCACGTCGGGCTCGTCCTCCACCAGCAGCACCAGTTCGGCGCCGTGGTGCAGGGCGACGTCGTCGTGCGGGTGGTCGACCTCGGCCTCGGGCGCGGTGATCGGCAGCACCAGGCGCACTGTCGCGCCTTCGCCCGGCCGGCTCTGCATGTTCATGCCGCCGCCCGACTGGCGGATCAGGCCGTGCGCCATCGACAGCCCGAGCCCGCTGCCCAGGCCGGCGCGCTTGGTGGTGAAGAACGGCTCGTGCGCGCGCGCCAGGGTGGCCGCGTCCATGCCGCAGCCGGTGTCGCTGACCTCGATCATCGCGTAGGCGCCGGGCGCCACGTCGAAGGCGGCCGCGTCGCAGCCCAGTTCCACCGCCTGCACCGCGATGCTCAGCCGGCCGCCTTGCGCCATCGCGTCGCGCGCGTTCAGCACGAAGTTGAGCAGCGCGCTCTCCAACTGGCCGGGATCGACCATGCAGTGGATCGCCAGCGCCGGCAAGTCGGTCGAGACGGCGATCGAGTCGGGCAGCGAGCGGCGCACCAGTTTGCTCATCTCGCTGATCAGGCGCCCGATCTCGACCGACACCGGTTCCAGCGGCTGCTGGCGCGAGAACGTCAGCAGCCGCTTGATCAGCTGGGCGCCGCGGCGCGCCGATTGCAGCGCCGGTTCGATGTATTCGTCGACTTCGGCGCTGTCGGCGCGCTGCTCGCGCAGCGCCACAAGGGTGCCGATGATGACGGTGAGCAGGTTGTTGAAGTCGTGCGCCAGGCCGCCGGTGAGCTGGCCGACCGCCTCCATCTTCTGCGCCTGCACCAGCGCGGCCTGCATTTGCTTCTGGCCGGTGATGTCGTGCGAGAGCACGAAAAAGCCCAGCACCTCGCCGTCCGGCGCGATCTCCGGCACCATCGTGCTGCGCGCGGTGACGAGCTGGCCCTGGCGCTCCATGTGATATTCGTAGGTCAGGCGCTTGCCGCCCAGCGCCAGCTGGACGTGGTGCTTGACCTGGGCGTAGACGTCCTCGCCGATCACGTTCGGGATCTTGCTGCCGATGACCTGGTCGGCCGGGATGCCGAACCAGTCCGAGTAGCCCTTGTTGGCGTACTGGTAGGTCTCGTGCTTGTCGATGTAGCCGATCAGGGCCGGCATGTTGTCGTTGATGAGGCGCAGCCGCGCCTCGCTGCGGCGCAGCGCGGCGGCGATCTGGGCGTTCTCGTCGTTCACGCGCGACAGTTCGGCGTTGGCCTTTTTCAGCTCGGCGGTGCGGCGCAGCACGCGCGCTTCGAGCTCGATGTTCTGGTGCTGGGTCAGCCCCTCGATGTCGCGCTGGGCGGTGATGTCGGTGTAGAGCGTGACAAAACCCTTGCCCGGCAGCGGCGCGCCGCGCATTTGCAGCACGCGCCCGTTCGGGCGCACCCGCTCGGTGGTGTGCGTGGCGAAGCCGGCGGCCGCCTCGACCCGCTCGCGCACCTGGCGCTCGACGTCGCCGGGGCCGTATTCGCCCTGCAGCGCGTTGTGGCGGATGAAGCTGTCGAACGGCGCGCCGACGTAGGCCATCTCGGGCGGGAAGTCGAGCAGGCGCAGGAAGGCCTCGTTCCAGGCCACCAGGCGCAGATCGGCGTCGAACACCGTCAAGCCCTGGTCGAGCAGGTCGAGCCCGGCTTGCAGCATGTCCAGGCGCTCGCGGTCGTCGACCGTGGCGCGGCCCGGCGCGGCGCTCGGGCCGGCAAAAGGAGGGGCGCCAGGGGCGTCGCTGGGCGGGGCGGGCAGGATAGTCATGCCGCGCAGTATTGCAAACTATCCCATCAGAGGCAAGGCGCGCCGGCCCCTTCGGCGCCCCTGCAATGATTCGTAATAATTGGGTAATACTTGTGTAAGAGTCTTCTGCGATGCTTCGGCCCGTTGGGTAAAAAAAATAGCAGCGACGGAAAAACAGCCTTTTTCACGTCGTGGCACGGAGACAGTTGAAGCCACCCGCATTCAATCCGCCGTCGCGTCCGAACCGGTCCGACGCGCCTCTCCCGCCGGCACACCGCCCCCCGCAAGCGTCCATCCCGTCTCGCCAGCATGCGCCAATACATGCCGGAGGGAGCTCGCGGGCCATGCCATTGCTTCGAAAACCAAGGAGATAACATGAATCAACCCACTGTGCAGATGAAAATCCGCCAGAACCCCAAGTTCGCCGAGCTCGTGTCCAAGCGCACCCGCCTGGCGATCCTGCTCTCGCTCATCGTGTTGGCGCCGTACTACACCTTCATGATGATCACCGCCTTCAATCCGGCCCTGCTGGCGCAACCGATCAGCCCGGACAGCGTGATCACCATCGGCTGGCCGGTTGGCGCCGTGCTGCTGATCGGCTCCTGGCTGACCACCGCCGTCTACGTCTATCGCGCCAACGGCGAGTTCGACAAGCTCAACAAAGAACTCCTGCACGAGGCTTGCCAATGAAACGCGCCCTGACCACCACCTTGACCGCCACCGTGGCCGGCGCCCTGCTGCTGGCCTCCTTTTCCGCGATCGCCGGACCGGGCGCCATCGAGGCCGTCGAAAAGCAGCCGATCAACCTCTCCGCCATCGGCATGTTCATGGTGTTCGTGCTCTCGACCCTGGGCATCACCTACTGGGCCTCGACCCGCACCAAGTCGACCGCCGACTTCTACACCGCCGGCGGCGGCATCACCGGCTTCCAGAACGGCATGGCGATCGCCGGCGACTACATGTCGGCCGCGACCCTGCTCGGCCTGAGCAGCATGGTCTACATGAAGGGCTTCGACGGCTTCATCTACACCATCAGCTTTTTCGTCGGCTGGCCGATCATCCTGTTCCTGATCGCCGAGCGGCTGCGCAACCTCGGCAAGTTCACCTTCGCCGACATCGCCTCCTACCGCCTCGACCAGAACCGCATCCGCACCTTCGCCGCGTTCGGCTCGCTGACCGTGGTGTGCTTCTACCTGATCGTGCAAATGGTCGGCGCCGGCCAGTTGATCCAGTTGCTGTTCGGCCTGGAATACAACTACGCCGTGATCGCCGTCGGCATCCTGATGATCGTCTACGTCACCTTCGGCGGCATGGTCGCCACCACCTGGGTGCAGATCATCAAGGCCTGCCTGCTGCTCGGCGGCGGCACCGCGATGATGTTGCTCGCCTTCAGCCGCTTCGGCTTCTCGTTCGAGACCATGTTCAGCGAGGCGGTCGCGGCCCACAAGAGCGGCCTGAAGATCATGGAGCCGGGCACGCTGATGGCCGATCCGGTCTCGGCGATCTCGCTGTCGCTGGCGCTGCTGTTCGGCACCGCCGGCCTGCCGCACATCATGATGCGCTTCTTCACCGTGCCGAACGCCAAGGAGGCGCGCAAGTCGGTCTTCTACGCCACCGGCTTCATCGGCTTCTTCTTCCTGGTCGTGATGATCCTGGGCGTGTCGGCCATCGTCATCGTCGGCAAGGACCCGCAGTTCTTCGAAGGCGGCATCGTGGGCGGCAAACTGATCGGCGGCAGCAACATGCCGGTCATGCACCTGGCCAAGGCGGTCGGCGGCGACGTCTTCCTCGGCTTCCTGTCGGCGGTCGCCTTCGCCACCATCCTGGCCGTCGTGTCGGGTCTGGCGCTGGCCGGCGCCTCGGCCATCTCGCACGACCTGTACGCCCGCGTCATCAAGAAGGGCAGCGCCACCAGCGAGCAGGAAATGCGCGTGACCAAGTACGCCACCGTCGCCATCGGCGTGATCGCCATCCTGCTCGGCATCGCCTTCAAGGACCAGAACGTGGCCTTCCTGGTCGCGCTGGCCTTCGGCGTGGCCGCCTCGGTCAACTTCCCGGTCCTGATCCTGTCCATGTACTGGAAGGGCCTGACCACCCGCGGCGCGCTGTGGGGCGGCATCGCCGGCCTGGTGTCGGCCGTCGGCCTGGTGATCCTGTCGCCGGCCGTGTGGGTCAAGGTGCTGGGCCACGCGTCCGCCATCTTCCCGTACGACCATCCGGCGATCATCTCGATGACGCTGGCGTTCATCGTCACCTACTTGGGTTCGGTCACCGACAAGAGCGCCCGCGCCAAGTCGGAAATCGACGCCTTCGAAGCGCAGTACATCCGCGCGCAAACCGGGCTGGGCGCCGCTAGCGCCTCGGCTCACTAAGAAAGCCGCCGGCGTAGGGTAGGGTGGGCACGGCTTTATCGTGCCCACGCGGACGCACGACAGCGTGGGCACGATAAAGCGGTGCCCACCCTACGCCCCGCGCCGGCGCACCGGATTAGATTAAAAATTAAGAAACAAGATAATAGGAAGGGATAGTCATCGTGCCGAACAATTTGAGCAATCCAGCCAGCCCGTACAACGTCGGCCTGGAAAAGAACGCCGCCAATTTCAGCGCGCTCTCGCCGCTGAGCTTTCTGGAGAAGGCCGCCGCCGTCCATCCGCAGCGCATCGCGCTGATCCACGGCGAGCGCCGCATCACCTGGGCCCAGACCTACGAGCGCTGCCGCCGCCTGGCCAGCGCGCTGCGCCTGCGCGGCGTGAAGGCCGGCGACACCGTGGCCGTGATGGCGCCGAATATCCCGGCAACCTATGAAGCGAGTTTCGGCGTGCCGATGATCGGCGCCGTGCTCAACACCCTCAACATCCGGCTCGACGCCGAAGCGATCGCCTTCCAGCTCGACCATGGCGAGGCGCGCGTCTTGCTGACCGACCGCGAATTTTCCGGCACCATCGCCGCCGCGCTCAAGCTGGTGGCCAATCCGCCGATCGTCATCGACATCGCCGACGCCCTCTATGAAGGCGGCGAGCTGCTCGGACAGACCGAATACGAAGATTTACTGAAAGAGGGCGACCCGGCCTTCGCCTGGAACCTGCCCGGCGACGAGTGGGACGCGATCGCCCTGAACTACACCTCGGGCACCACCGGCAATCCGAAAGGGGTGGTCTACCACCACCGCGGCGCCTACCTGAACGCGATCTCCAACATCGTCTCCTGGAGCATGCCGCAGCACGCCGTCTACCTGTGGACGCTGCCCATGTTCCACTGCAACGGCTGGTGCTTCCCGTGGACCATGGCCGCCAACGCCGGCACCAACGTCTGCCTGCGCCGGGTCGATCCGGGCCAGATCTTCGCCGCCATCAAGACCCACCGCGTGACCCACATGTGCGCCGCGCCGATCGTCTACAACATGCTGATCAACGCGCAGCCGGCCGGCGGCACCGGGGTCGAGCACAAGGTGGCCGGCTTCATCGCCGGCTCCGCGCCGCCGGCCTCGACCATCGAAGGCATGGAAAAACTCGGCTTCGACATCACCCACGTCTACGGCCTGACCGAGACCTACGGCCCGGCCTCGGTGTGCGCCAAGCACGAGGCCTGGAGCGAGCTGCCGCTGGCCGAACGGGCGCGCCTGAACGCGCGCCAGGGCGTCGCCAGCCCGATGCAGGAAGCCATGACGGTGCTCGATCCGATCACGCTGGCGCCGATGCCGTGGGACGGCGAGAGCATCGGCGAGATCATGTTCCGCGGCAATCTGACCATGAAGGGCTACCTGAAGAACCCGGCCGCCACCGCCGAAGCCTTCGAGGGCGGCTGGTTCCACACCGGCGACCTGGCGGTGGTCGATCCCGACGGCTATGTCCGCATCAAGGACCGCTCGAAGGACGTCATCATCTCCGGCGGCGAGAACATCTCGTCGATCGAGGTCGAGGACGTGCTGTACCGCCATCCGGCGGTCGAAGTGGCCGCCGTCGTGGCGCGGCTCGATCCGAAATGGGGCGAGGTGCCGTGCGCCTTCGTCCAGCTCAAGCCCGACGCCAAGGCCACCGAAGACGAGATCCGCAACTTCTGCCGCGAGCACCTGGCCCACTTCAAGGTGCCCAAGTCGGTCGTGTTCGGCATGATCCCGCGCACCTCGACCGGCAAGCTGCAAAAGTTCCGCCTGCGCGAGCAGATCAAGGCCGAGCCGGGCCAGTCGTGATCTGACGCGGCCGGCGGCCAATGTTTTTTAGCCGCCGGCCGCCACCGTTTCAAACTATTCATTTTTAAAGGCAAAGCTATGAAAGTCCTGGTACCCGTCAAGCGCGTGGTCGATTACAACGTCAAGGTGCGCGTCAAGAGCGACGGCACTGGCGTCGATACCGCCAACGTCAAAATGTCGATGAATCCGTTCGATGAAATCGCGCTGGAAGAGGCGGTGCGCCTGAAGGAAGCGGGCAAGGTCGCCGAGGTGGTCGCCATTTCCTGCGGCGTCGCCCAATGCCAGGAAACGCTGCGCACGGCAATGGCGATCGGCGCCGACCGCGGCATCCTGGTCGAGACCGCCGCCGAGCTCGAGCCGCTGGCGGTCGCCAAGCTGGTGAAAGCCTTGGCCGAAAAAGAGCAGCCGCAGCTGATCATCCTCGGCAAGCAGGCCATCGACGACGATTCCAACCAGACCGGCCAGATGCTGGCCGCGCTCTTGGGCTGGCCGCAGGCGACCTTCGCCTCGAAGGTGGTGCTGGAAGAGGGCAAGGTCTTGGTCACGCGCGAAGTCGACGGCGGCCTGGAAACGCTGGCGCTTACGCTGCCGGCCATCATCACCACCGACTTGCGCCTGAACGAGCCGCGCTACGTGACGCTGCCCAACATCATGAAGGCGAAGAAGAAGCCGCTCGACACCGTCAAGCCGGAAGAGCTGGGCGTCGACTGCGCGCCG